>DATISV010000001.1:0-3750 GCA_035468505.1 Luteolibacter sp.
AGGTCGCATCAGCTTCCGGAAACACGAACTGATGCCGGAAGCGGACGAGCCGGGAATCGGCGGGATTCGATTCACCCAGGCCCACGCGCTGGCGACCGGCGACTTCAATGGCGACGGCCTCACCGATTTCGTCACCGGCAAGCGTTACTGGGCGCACAACGGCCGCGATCCTGATGCGAAAGGGCGCGTCGTGCTTTATTGGTTCGAGCTGCGGCGCGACGGCAAGACCGCGACCTTCATCCCCCACCTGTTGCACGACGACACCGGAGCGGGCACGCAGGTGGCGGCCGCCGACCTCAATGGCGACGGCATCACCGATCTCGGCATTGCGAACAAGAAGGGCGTGTTCGCGTTCCTGAGTGGCGAGTGATGCGGTGGTTCCTTAACTGGCACCAATATAGATGAATACTCCCACCGCCGTGACAAGGGCGCTGGAGATGAACCAGGCGGTGAGCCGGAACGACGTCGATTTGCGGTCTTCGAAGGCATCGGAAACGCCCTTGGCCAGGCCGCGGACGAGCGAGAGTAGTCCGCCGAAGAGGAACACATCGCTCCATTCAAAGGCGGAGACTCCGTCGCGTTCCTGACGTGCGAATGCGAGCGCCAGCCCGAACGCGAAGGTGAACAAACCGCCCAACACGGCGAGGAGGATGCCGAAAATTTCCATCAGCGGGATGATGCATGCTGCCGCAGCAAGATGGAAATCCCGTTTTTCCAGCATTGAGGAGGGTCGCACTTCGGGCGACATTGTGCGGGCCGCAGTCCCGCACTCCTCAGACAACCTGTTCCCCCGGCACGCCGCGGAGTTCGAAGACCTTGAGCACGGTTTCCTCGATCAGGTTGTTCGGGCAGGAGGCGCCGGCGGTGATGCCGATGGTGACCGGCTTGGCGGGATCGGTCCAGGTGCCGTGGCGGGAGACGATTTCCTCGCGGCGGTGGAGGTCGTAGTGGCTGATTTCCTCCATCGAGCGCAGGCAGGAGGAATCGCGGATGAAGAAGGTGGGCAGCTCCGGTTCGGCGATCTCGACGAGGTGGGCGGTGTTGGAGCTGTTGTAGCCGCCGACGACGAGCAGCAGGTCCATCGGCTGCTTGAGCATGTCGAAGAGCGCGTCCTGCCGCTCCTGGGTGGCGCCGCAGATGGTGTCGAAGAAATGGAAATTGGCGGTGTCGCCATCGCGGTCGAGCACCGCTTGGCGGACGCGGCGCTGGATTTCCTCGGTCTCGCCCTTGAGCATGGTCGTCTGGTTGGCAACGCCGACCTTGGCGAGATGCAGGTCCGGATCGAAGCCGGGCGAGTGGCAGCCGGCGAAGCGCTTGAGGAAGCCGTCCTTGTCGCCACCGTGGCGGATGTAGTCGCAGACGAAGTCGGTGTCGGCGAGCGTGAGGATCACCAGATAACTCCCCTTCCCGTCCTCGCCGAGCGCGCGCGAGGCGGTGGCGCGGGTTTCCTCGTGATCGGACTTGCCGTGGATGATGGAAGTGACGCCGTCCTTGGCATAACCGCGCACGCGTTTCCAAACCTTCATCACGTCGCCGCAGGTGGTGTCCACCACGTAGCAGCCGCGCCGTTCGATGAAATCCATGAAGGAGGTGGGCGCACCGAAGGCGGGGACGATGACCACGTCGTCGGGGCCGAGGTCCTGGTATTCGGCGGTCATTTCGCGCCACGGCAGCGAGACGATGTTCATTTCGCGCAGGTGGCGGTTGACGTCGGGGTTGTGGATGATTTCGCCGATGAGGAAAATGCGCTCGACGGGAAACACGCGGCGCGCGGCGTAGGCGAGATCGATGGCACGCTCGACGCCGTAGCAGAAGCCGAACTGCTGGGCGAGCAGCACGGTAGTGTTGCCGATGGACATGCGGCCGCCCTGGCTGCGGAGTTTTTCGACGACGGTGGAATTGAAATGGCCGGCCACCTGGGCGGCGACCAGTTCCATAACGTCGGGCCGGCGGACATTGACTCGCGGGCGCTTGGCGTTGGCGGACGGATGACTCATCACGGGTGGTATAGGCCGGATATGGCGGGCCACCAACTGATTTTCCGAAACTGGCACACCCGCGTGGATGGATTTGTAAACCTGCGGGAGCGGTGCGACATGTATTTACAGGAGCCAGCGCCATTGACCCGGTGGCGCGGCTTGTCTTCGAACCCATGAAACCCACCTTTGCGCGCCTGATTCTGCTGTGGCTGGTGCTGGCATGCCCCGCCGCCGGGGAGGCCATGCTGCAATATTTCGGAACCACCTGGCGCGAGATCGAAGCGAAGATGCCGGAGTTGGCGGAGGCCGGCTACGAGTCGCTGTGGCTGCCGCCACCGACGAAAGCCAGCGGCGGGCTCTCGGTGGGCTACGATTTGTGGGACCGCTTCGACCTCGGCTCGAAGGACCAGCGCGGCACGGTGGGCACCCGCTACGGCACTGAGGCGGACTTGCTCAACATGATGCGCGCGGCGCACCGCTTCGGGATCCGGGTGTATTTCGACAATATCATGAACCACAACGCGTTCGATATCCCGGGATTCAACGAATCCACGCCGATCGACGTGTACCCGGGCTTCGTGCCGGAGGATTTCCACCTGCGGGTGACCGAGGAGGGGTTTTACCGGAAATGGGACAACACGCGCAACTGGGGCGACGCCTGGCAGGTCCAGCATCTCGGTCTCTCCGACCTGATCGACATCGCCACCGAGCCGGGTGAATGGAACAACAACTTCGGCCGCAACGAGGGCGACCGCATCCGCAAGATCCGCTTCCTGCGCCATCCGCAGAACCCGGATTACTACTGCTTCAAACCGACCGCACCGGGGCAGAAGCACTCGAACAACGAAGGGCAGTATGTCGGATTCGGTCCCGGCAACGGACTGACCGCGCAGTTTCTCGCCGACAACGAGGATTTCTACGCGGAATACGTCGAGGACCTGCTGCACCGCTCGGTGCGCTGGAAAATGGACCGCACGCGCGCCGACGGACTGCGGCTCGATGCGGTGAAACACGTGCCCGAGGACTTTTTCGGCGCGACCGGCGTGGGCAAGGAGTCGAGCACCTACGGCTACACCGGCCAGGCGCAGGCGCAATACAACCTGAGCCGCGGTTTCAGCGACTGGGACAACCACCGCGACACGGTGTTCGATACCGAAAAATCGCGCGACGACGCGATGCTCTTCGGCGAGCACCTCGGCCAGCCGCCCGGCTACGGCGGCTACATCGATCGCGGGATGCGGCTGATCGACAACGACCTGCGGAGCAATTTCAATAATCTGTTAGGGAATCCGTCGGCCGGTCTCCAAGGCTTCGACCAACCCGGCTCCGGCGGCTTCGGGCCGGACGTGGCGGTGATGCATGCGCAGAGCCATGACAACGATTTCGCCGCGCGCCGCGAGTTGCAGCATGCGTTCTACTTCACACGCGCCGGCATTCCGCTGGTTTACACCGACGGCAACTACCAGGCGGAAACGCTGAGTCAGAGCGGCGGCGCGTTTCCAAGGCATGCCAACACCGCGTTTCTCGGGCAGTTCGGCGACAACCGGCTGCCGAACCTGATGCAACTGCACCAGAACTTCGCCCGTGGATTCCAGAAGGGCGCGTGGAGCAACGCGGACTTCGTCGCCTACGAGCGCATCGATTTGCGCACCGGCGCGTCCAACGACGCGGCGGGAGCCGTCGCGCTGGTGATGGTGAATGACAATTTCGCCAATGGTGTGGGCCAGGATTTCAGCACCAGTTTCCCGCCCGGTGCCTATCTTTATCAATA
>DATISV010000002.1:0-4180 GCA_035468505.1 Luteolibacter sp.
GGAACGGCGCGCTCCATGCGGTGCGGCCCGCCTTGGTGCTCAGAAACCAGAATGCCGTCTCACGCGTGGCCGCCGCCTGGAGTTCACCGAACGATTTCCAGACGCGCAGGTCCACTTCGTGCCAGTAGTCCAGCCCGGTGCGGCGGACATGCTTGTCATCGAGTGAAAATCCGAGCGGTTCGACCAGATGCAGCGTGGATCCGGTAGCCAGCGCGAGCCGGCCCGCGGCACCCGCGTTGTGGGGAATCTCCGGCTCGATTAGAACGATGTGAAACATGATGGAAACTCACGCGGGATCCCTGCGCCGGGCCAGCGTGATGGAAAGGCCGAGCGCGCCGATGAAGATGAGATAACAGGCGAGCAACTCCAGATAGCTCTCGCAGATTTCCGGAATCTCGGGCGAAAACCCGTCGCCCAGCGAAACCTTCCAGAACGCCTCGCTGCCGATCACCCGGTTGAACACATAAATGATCAGTAGCGCCCCGGCAATCAGCCCCGAACCGGCGTGATGCCCGAGAGTGGCCAGAAAATGCGCCATCACCCGCCGGTGGCGCAGCACCGTGATCAGGGCCACCAGCAGGATCGCCCCGATCACCCACTTCTCCGGGAACGGCCATTGCAGGATGTCGGAAACGAAGTCCTCGATTTCCCCCACGAAGGCCGCGAAAAAACCCAAGCCCAGCACCCGGCACACCGGCCGGTAGGCGCCGGCGTGCGACGAGGCTCCGAAGGCCACCACCGAGGCCCCCGCCAGCAGGAAGGCTTGCAGCAGTTCCACCGTGCCGCGCTCGACCGGCGCCTCGCCGCTCTCCGGCAGCCAGGCCGGAAGCAGGATCGCCACGCAGCCGGCGCAGATCATGATGATGCGCACGACGATGCGCTTCCATGACGGCTTGCGCCGGATCGGCGGTGGTGGGTCGCTCATGGCGCTGGTGCTAGGGGTTTCCTCCGGGCGTTGCAAGGTTGCAGAGGCCGCAACGGCACCGCGCCTGAAACCGCTGTCGGGCCGTCAGCCCTGACCGCATGATACAGGGCCCGGGATGCTACAGGACGTTTCCGCCCCGGGAATTTCCTGATTGTGACAAGGGACGCCCTAGTGGAACGGGGGATTTTCATGGTGGTAGTTCACCCCATGAAAAAGATGGCCTTCCGAGCAACGGCGGACCTTCCACGTGGAGTCCAGCCGCGATTCATGCCGATCACCCGTTCCATGACAGGCATGGCCGGAGTCCTCATGGCATTGTTGTTCCAGGCGACTGGTGAAGTCCGGGGTCAAACGCCGCAAGGTTCATACGAGGTGAAACTGGCATGGAACGCCAGCGTCAGCACTGACGTAACGGGTTATCGCATCCACTACGGAACCGCCAGCAGGGCATACACCGCGAGCGTGGTGCTTGGAAACGTGACCTCCGCCACGATTTCCGGCCTCGCGGAGGGAGTCACCTATTACTTTGCCTTGAGCGCATTTAATGCGGAGGGACTGGAAAGCGATCTCACCCACGAGGTGATCTTCAAGCCGGGCCTTCACTCGTCGCAGATCGGCATCGCCGCAAACGGGGAATCCGTCATGACCGTGCAAGGCCTGATTGGCCGTCAATATGACATCGAGGCATCGGAGGATTTGAAAACATGGACCCTGATCGACACCATCACGATACCGGAGGGTGGATCGGTGAGATTCACCGATCCGGACGCGCCGCTCCATGCAAGACGCTTCTATCGCACCCGCGCCACCCCGTGACCGCCATTCCGGCGTAAAAACGGATTCCCTCAGCCCTGCGTCGGGATCAATCCAACGCGAAGCGCGAAGCGCACAAGTCCCGGGACATCATAAATGCACAGGCCGTCCATCAGCTTCTTGCGATGGTATTCGACGGTTTTCGGGCTGATTTCCAACGTGCCCGCGATCTGTTTGGTGTTTTCACCCATGGCAATGAGTTCCAGGACTTGCCTCTGACGGCCCGTGAGGCTCTCAAGTGCCCGCAGGTCCGCCTTGTCGGGAGGTTCGGTCAGGGTTTCGGAAACGGTTTCAACCAGTTCTTCCACCTGCTCGACACGCGCCTCGGCCTGCTCGGCGCGCGTCTCGGCTTTCTCGGCGCGGGCTTCGGCATGCTCAGTGCGCGTTTTGGCGGACTCGATGCGTGTTTCAGCCTGTTCGGCACGGGTTTCAGCGGCCTCAATCCGGGACTTGGCGTGCTCAATGCGCGTTTCCGCCTGTTGCGTCCTGGCTTCGGCTTGTTCAAGCCGTGTCCTGCCGCTTTTGGGGACCGGATACCGGAAAGACTTTTCCATCCGTTCATTCATGGCATTGCAACAGAACCGCCGCAAATGGGTATTTCACCCCATGCGGGGAATTGTCATTCAGGTTTTGTCCCGGGCCAAACCGGTACAGAATGCCGCGTGAAGAACATCCTGATGCTTTATCCGGTTTTCCCGGACACCTTCTGGAGCTTCAAGCACGCGCTGAAGTTCGTGCACAAACGGGCGGCCCTGCCGCCGCTCGGGTTGTTGACTGTGGCGGCGATGCTGCCGGAAGGTTGGAACAAGCGCCTGATCGACCTGAATGTCGCAAAACTCAATGACAAGGATCTGGAGTGGGCGGACCTGGTATTCATCAGCGCCATGATCGCCCAGAGCGAGTCCGCGCGGGCGCTGATCGCGCGCTGCAAGGCCGCCGGCAAGACGGTGGTGGCCGGCGGCCCATTGTTCACCAGCGGTCACGCGGATTTCGGGCAGGTCGATCATTTCGTGCTCAACGAGGCGGAGGTGACCTTGCCGGATTTCCTCAGCGATCTCGAATCGGGCGCACCCGGGCGCCTCTACACCGCTGCGGGCTTCCCCGATCTGGGTGCCACGCCGGTGCCGCTGTGGCATCTGGCCGACATGCGCCGCTATGGCTCGATGAGCGTCCAGTATTCGCGCGGTTGTCCGTTCGACTGCGAGTTCTGCGATGTGACCGCCAAGTTCGGTCACCGCAGCCGCACCAAGTCCGCCAAGCAGGTGATTGCCGAACTCGACGCCCTCGACACCGCCGGCTGGCGCGGCGCGGTGTTTTTCGTGGACGACAATTTCATCGGCAACAAGCGCAGGCTGCGCGAGGAGCTGTTGCCAGCGCTGATCGAATGGCAAAAGGCGCGGAACCACCCGTTCAGGTTCTACACCGAAGCCTCCATCAACCTCGCCGATGACGAGACGCTCACCCGCGACATCGTGGCGGCGGGCTTCGATTCGGTCTTCATCGGCATCGAAACCCCGGAGGAGGCCGGGCTCGCGGAATGCAACAAGCGCCAGAACCGCGGCCGCGATCTGCTGGCCGATGTGAAACGACTCCAGCGCGCCGGCCTCGAGGTGCAGGGCGGGTTCATCGTCGGCTTCGATTCCGACACGCTCTCGATCTTCCGCCGCCAGATCGAGTTCATTCAGAACAGCGGCATCACCACCGCAATGGTCGGGATGCTCAACGCGCTGCCGGGCACGCGCTTGTTCGAACGTCTGCGCGGCGAGGGCCGACTGCTCGGCGCTTCGAGCGGCAACAATGTCGATGGCACGACCAATTTCGTGCCGAAAATGAGCATGAACGACCTGCGCGAAGGCTACCGCAACCTGATGGCGACGATCTACGCGCCCGGCCCCTATTACCGGCGGGTGCGGACGTTCCTGCGGGAGTTCCATCCCGCCAGGATGTCATTCCGGCTGAATCTGCGGGAACTCGCCGCATTCCTGCGCTCCGTGCCGAGTCTCGGCGTGATCGGCCGCGAACGCTTCCAATACTGGAGGTTGCTGGTCTGGACTTCCTTCCGCCGGCCGCGGCTGCTTCCGGTGGCCGTGAAACTCGCGATCTACGGCCACCACTTCAGGTGTTGCGCCAAAGCGCTCACGCGATAAATGCAAACCCCTCGGACATGAGCCGCGAGGGGTTGCTGGATGGGTTTTGAACCGTTGTCCTTTTTCAGTAAGGACTGGTGGTAATGACGTAGCTCTCGCCCTGACGGCGGTAATACCGGTCTCCCGCCTGATAGTAGGTGGTTCCACGATGGTTCACCTCGCGATAGCCGTCCGGAAGACGGGTGATGACTTCAGTGCGTTCATACCGTCCATCAGGACTGGATGATTCCTGATAGCTGCGTGTCGTTTGGTGGGTCCGCTGGCGGCGATTGTAGTCGTCGTAATAGCGGCTGGT
>DATISV010000003.1:0-3566 GCA_035468505.1 Luteolibacter sp.
TGGGCGGTTACTGAAGCTCTCTTGATTTCAGCTTTTCAGCATTTCAGAGTTTCAGCTTTTACCTCAGAGCGTCTGCGGGACTTTTTCGAGTTTGTAGCACTCAATGATGTCGCCTTCCTGGTATTCGTTGAACTCGCCGAGGCGGATGCCGCACTCGAAGTTCTGGCGCACTTCCTCGACCTCTTCCTGGAAGCGGCGGAGGGTGGACATGCGGCCGTCGAAGACCGGAATGCCGCCGCGGATGACGCGGGCGTGCGCCTTGCGGTGGATTTTGCCGTCGGTCACGAACGAGCCGGCGGCGCGGCCGCGGGAGAGCTTGAAAACCTGACGGACCTCGGCATGGCCGATGACGGACTCGCGGTTGAGCGGCTTGAGCAGGCCGAGCATCGCCTCGCGCACCTGGTCGATGAGTTCGTAAACGACCGAGTAAAGTTTGATTTCCACGCCGGTGGCCTTGGCGGCCTTCACGGCCTTGGCCTCCACCTTGACGTTGAAGCCGAGGATGATGGCGTCGGTGGAATCGGCATAGTCCACATCCGACTCGGTGATCGGTCCGGCGGCGGCGGTGATGAACTGGCAGTCGACCTTTTCCGACTCGATGGCGAGCACGGCCTTGCGGATGGCCTCGACGGAGCCCTGCACATCGCACTTGAGGATGAGTTTGAGCGTGGCCTTGCCGCCGCCCTCGGTGACCATCGCGTGGAGGTCTTCGAGGCGGTTGCGGTGCTGCGGCTTGAGGCGTTCAAGGCGGAGGGATTCCTGGCGTTCGCCGGCGAGCGTCTTGGCCTCGCGCTCGGATTTCATCTCGGTGAGGTGGTCGCCCACGTTGGGGAGTTCCTCGAAGCCGATCACCTCGACGGGCATGCCGGGGTGGGCGCTTTTCACGGTTTCGCCGCGGTCGTTGATGAGCGAGCGGACTTTGCCGGAGAACGGGCCGCAGATGAACGGCATGCCGGTCTTGAGCGTGCCGGACTCGACGATGACGGTGGCGGTGGTGCCGCGGCCGGGGACCACGCGAGCCTCGATGACGGCGGCACGGGTGGTGGTTTTCGGGTTGGCGCGGAGTTCGAGCACCTCGGCCTGCAGCGCGATGAGTTCGAGCAGGTTTTCCATGCCCTTGCCGGTGAGGGCTGAAACTTCGGCGAACTCGGTGTCGCCGCCATAATCGGTGGTTTGCAGTCCCTGTTCGGCGAGCTGGGTTTTGACGCGTTCGACGTTGGCGCTGGCGAGGTCGCACTTGTTGATGGCGACGATGATCGTCTTGCCGGACTTTTTGGCGTGCTGGATGGCCTCGATGGTCTGCGGCATGATGCCGTCATTGGCCGCGACGACGATGACGATGATATCGGTGATGTCCGCGCCGCGGGCGCGCATGTCGGTGAAAATCGCGTGGCCGGGGGTGTCGAGGAAGGTGATTTCCTGATCGTTGTGGATCACCTGATAGGCACCGATGTGCTGGGTGATGCCACCCGCCTCGCCGGCGGTGACCTTGGATTTGCGGAAGAAGTCGAGGATCGAGGTTTTGCCGTGGTCCACGTGACCCATGATGGTGACGATGGGCGGACGGAACTTGAGTTCGCTCTCGGGCTCCTCGGCCGGCAGCTCGGGTTCGGTGATGACTTCCTCGACCTTGTGGAAACCCTTGTCCTTGTCGCGTTTTTCGCGCTCGAAATTGAAGCCGTGCATCTCGCAGATGCGGGCGGCGATTTCCGGTTCGAGCGGCTGGTTGGGTCCCGGGAAAACGCCGATCTTGATGAGGTCCGCGGTGATCTTGAACGGCTTGAGGCCGAGCCGCTCCGCCAGTTCGGGGATCATGATCGGCGGCTTGATGACGATCAGTTTGGGATCGTCCGGCGATTCGTCGTCGTCGTCTCCGCCCGAATCTCCGGTGACCGCCGGCGGCGGCGGGGGAGCATCCGAGATTTTCACCATCTGGGGGTCTTCGCGGTCGAGAATCTTCGAGATCGAGCCGAGCACGGCCTTGGCTGCGACGCCGGTTTTCTGAACCTTGGGCTTCTTCTCCTCGGAAAACAAATCGAGAGCCTCGCTTTTGGCCTTTTCCAGTTTGCTGGGAGCGGAGGCGGCTTCGGCCTCCAGGCGCTGGCGCTGGCGGCGCGAGACCTTGCGGTTCGAATCGAGCAGGTCGAGAACCTTGTCGTCGTTTTCGGGTGAGCTGTCGCTATTCTTGGGCATTCGGCTTTCTTGATGTGTTCGGTCGTCGGGTGCCGGTGGGTCGGGGTGTCCGGGGGAAGATGGATATAATCACTCGTTGGCGGCGGGGGCTTCCGCGGCGGCCACCAGTTCCTTGGCCCGGGCAAGGATGGGAGCCGCTTCTTCGGCTCCGATTTCGAGGGCTTCGGCGATGTCCTCCTCGGACATGCCGACGATGTATTCCGGTGCGATGCCGCCGGCCAACGTGAGTTTTTCGGCGAGTTCGTCGGAGATGCCGAGTTGTTCGCCGAGCGTGTGGGCGGCGCCGCCGATCTTTTCCTTGAACATCTCCTCCTTGGATTCGTCGCGGCGGACCTGGACGTCCCAGCCCATGAGGCGGGAGGAAAGGCGGGCGTTCTGGCCCTTGCGGCCGATCGCCTTGCTGAGATCCGCCTCGTCCACGGTGACGTGAACGATCTTGTTTTCCTGATCCACGGTGATCGAGCGGAGTTCGGCGGGCTTCAACGCCTCGCGGATGAATTCCTCGGGGTCCTCGCTCCAGCGGATGATGTCCACTTTCTCGTTGTTGAGTTCACGGACGATGTTTTTGACACGCGCGCCGCGCATGCCGACGCAGGCACCGACGGGGTCCACCTTGGGGTCGGCGCTCCAGACGGCCACCTTGGTGCGGAAGCCGGCCTCGCGGGCGATGCCGCGGATTTCCACGGTGTGGTCGGAAATCTCGTTCACCTCGGCCTCGAACAGCCGTCGCACGAAGTTCGGGTGGCTGCGGGAGAGGATGATCTCGGGGCCGCGGCCCTCGTTTTCCACGGCGAGCACGTAGCAGCGGATGCGGTCGCCGATGTTGTAGTCCTCGCCCTGGACGCGCTCCTTGTTGGGCATGACGCCTTCGAACTTGCCGAGGTCGATCATCACGTCGTTGCGCTCGAAGCGGCGGACGGTGCCCGAGACGATGTCGCCGGCGCGGTCCTTGAACTCCTCGTAGATCATTTCCTTCTCCGCCTGGCGGAGGCGCTGCATCATCGTCTGCTTGGCGGTCTGCACCGCGATGCGGCCGAAGTCCTTGGGCGTGACGTTGAACTCCAGCGTATCGCCGGCTTGCACGTCGGGCTTTTTCTTCAGCGCGGTGCCGAGCGGCACTTCGTTGAACTTGTCCTGATAATCCTCGTCGGGCACCACGTTGAGCGAGGCGAAGATGCGGGTCTCGCCCTTGCGGGTGTTCACATCGGCGCGCAGCGTCTCGATGGCATCGGCGCCGGGTACCATCTTGCGGTAGGCGGAAATGAAGGCGAACTCCAGGGCGGCGACGACCTTTTCACGGTCGATGCCCTTTGCCTTTTCGTAATATTCGCTGAGAGCGACGATGGCGTTGGTCCTGGCGGACGGATTCTGCG
>DATISV010000004.1:0-2993 GCA_035468505.1 Luteolibacter sp.
TGACCGTCTCGATCAGGGAGAAGCCGCGGGGGCGGGATGGGTTGGGTGTTTTCATGGTTCAGAATTCGGAAACGCTTGCGGGGAGGCCCATTTGATCGGGGCTGCGGAAAACGGAGGTGCGGCCGTTGCGCCAGATGACGAAGCCGCCGAAGTCGCGCTTGCCGCTGGCGGTGGTGCGCGGCGGGGCTTCGGCGGAAGAACGGGTGAGCGCGCGGCTGCCGCTGCCGATGATGAAGCTGGCACCGGGAGTCGTGCAAATACCCTGGGAGTTGAATTCGTAGATGAACCACTGGCCGTGATAGTTGGCCTTCACGGTGGGGCCGTTGGGCGACAGCTTGAGTTTGGTGTGGGTGATGGTGGGAATGTCTCCGCCGCCGCCGGAATGATTCTGATTGCTGAACTCCTCGCTGAAAAATGTTTTTTCCGGCAGCAGTGCGCCGCGGCTGGACAAAACCCAGTCCGGGTTATCGACCGGGGTGCCGTCCGGATTCTTGAACGGCTCGCCATCGGCATTGGTGTTTTCATAGGCGACCACGATGCGGCGGAGGTCGTCGGCGGGATTGTTGGTGAGTGTTTTGGCCACGAGCACGGCGGCACGCAGGTTGCGGCCCACGGCATTGTTGCGGGCTTCGTCGAAGAGAGCCTCGGAGGTGGAAACGCCGCCGGCGACGCCCTTGCCTCCGATGCTGCTGAGACCGATGGACCCGAGGGTCATCAGGATGGAAATGATGGCGATGACGACCAGCATCTCCACCAGGGTGAAGGCGGAACGCACGGTTTTGTGGAACGGTGTGGGGTGGGTTTTCATCTTTCTGCGTCGAGTGGTTTACTGCCCGGCACCCGGTTGGGGCATGGGAAATGGCAAGCCTTGTGGCGCGGGAGCGGATTGGATTTTCACGAGTTCGATTTCGAAGACAAGCGCGCTGTTGGGTCCGATTTCCGGACTGCGGCGTTGTTCGCCATAGGCAAGCTCCGCGGGCAGGTAGATTTTCCACTTGGCCCCCACCGGCATCATGGTCAGGGCCTCCTTGAAGCCGTCCACCACTTGCAGCGTCATGGGCATCGGCTCGCCGGGGGCCGACGCGTCGAATTCGGTGCCGTCAATCAGGGTGCCCTTGTAGTTGACGAGGAACTGCTTGTCGTCGGGTTCGCCTTCCTTGGGAGGCACGTATTTTTCGTCGCCCCCTTTTTCGATGATTTCATATTGAAGACCGCTGGCGGTGGTGACAACGCCCTCACGCTTGGCGTTTTCCGCGAGGAACTCGTTGCCGGCTTTCAGGTTGTCGGCCGCGGTTTGTTTTTCGCGCTTCTGAAGCATGTCGCCGAGCGCCTGCATGGCAGCCTGGAGTTTTTCCTCATCGATACCCGGATCCTCGCCCCGGGCGGCGGCGGTGAATCCCTTGAGGAAATCGGCACTGTCGATGTCGTCCATGACCACGCCGAAGCGGCCGAATTCCTGAAGGAACATGCCGCCCATCCGGTAACCGAGCGCGTAGGAGGAATCCGGTTTGACGTTTTCAGGATTCGCCGGCATTGCGACGGGCGGCGAAACGACTTGAACGGGTGCGGTTTCCTGCGCGTGCACAGTGCCGATGGCAAGACCGGCGGCAAGCGTGCGGGGGATGATTCGGAGACGGGGCATGTATTTATTTTGTGTTTGCGGGAACCTAGGGGCGGTTGTTCGGACTGTCGAGAAAGGTTTTTGCCAAAATCGGGTAAAAACCGTTGTGGTTTCAGAGATTCCGGCGGCCCTGCATGGCGCGCATCAGGGTCAGTTCGTCGGCGTGTTCGAGACCGCCGCCGGCGGGCAGCCCTTGGGCGATGCGCGAAAGACGGCAGCCCTTGCCGCGCAGAAGATCAGCGAGGTAATTGGCGGTGGCCTCGCCCTCGACATCGGAGCCGAGCGCCAGAATCACCTCCGTTTCCTCCGCCACCCCCTCAAGCCGTCGCAGCAACTGCGGGATCCGCAGGTCTTCAGGGGTCACGCGGTCAAGCGGGGAAAGCTTCCCGCCCAGACAATGGTAGCGGCCGCGAAAGGCACCGGAGCGTTCGAGCGGCAGCACATCGGTGGCCTGTTCCACCACGCAGAGCAGGCGCTTGTCGCGCTTTGGATCGTCGCACACCGCGCAGGATTCGCGGGTGGCGAAAAACCCGCACAGCGGGCAGGAAACGACATGTTCCTTCGCTTCCAGAAGCGATCCGGCCAGAGCCGCGGGATCGGCCTTCGGGTTTTGCAGGAGCCATACGGCGACCCGCTCGGCACTGCGCGGGCCGATACCGGGAAGCTGTTTGAGCCGGGCGATCAATGCTTTGACCGGAGCGGGAAAATCGAGCGCTGTCATGGTTTGTCGCGCGGGATTTCATCGCAGGGCATGCGGTGGCGCGAGGCATAAAACAAGGCACAGGCACCGGACCACACCGTGGTCACCCAGGGCGCCGCCACGGCCGGATATCGCGCCGCCAGTCCAAGCACCGGAGCCCACGCCGTGACCAGCAATACTGCCGTGAGCCACAGCAGGATTCGCCGCACGCCGCCGGATGTGAGAAGCAACGCAGCCGCCATGCCAAACGCCGCAAGCACCGCTGCGAGCCACAGGCTCCAATCCGGAAGCTGCTTGGGAAATTTTGCCAAGCCCCCGGCCGCAACCAGACGAAATGCGAGGTCATTCAGTCGCGCGAGCCCGCCGGTGAGTTCCAGCCCGACCGCGAGGACCAGTGACATCGCGCCGATGGTGGCAACCGCCTGCCAGACATGACCGGCGGGATGGGCGGCATGAGCGCGAGGATCGTTGGATTTCACCCGCCGAGGCTGGCGGCGACCGCATCGATGATCAAGCCGCGCGTGAGTCACGCCGCAATCGGCGGTTGTGAAAGTCCGCTTCGCCGTGATAAGCCAGCCCCCAACACGCACCTCCCACTGCAAGATGATCGAAGATCTGCTGAAAAAAAACCGCGAATGGTCCGGTCGCATCCATGCCGACGACCCCTCGTTT
>DATISV010000005.1:0-3937 GCA_035468505.1 Luteolibacter sp.
GGTGTAGCCGGCGCAGCCGGTGCCGATGATGATGACGTTTTCCATGGATGGGTGGGAGAGTGGCGGGCGCGGAGTATTCCGGCGGATGTGTGGCGGAGTCAACCACCGGACGATGGGGAAACGACGCTCAGGTGCGGAAACGGGTTCCATCCAGATTCGCGGACCATCACAAAGTGCCGATTTCCGCAGGATGGCCACCGCTCCCGGCACACATGCATGCGGGCAACGCCCGCATTCCGAGAGGAGTCCGGGAAAAGCCGCGGATCGTGGATGACTTTCGACGTCGATTGTCCTCCAATCCCTCCAACGACTTCATGAAATCGGAAGAGGATCTGAAACGTGCGGGTAGCCGGCCCGTGACACCCGCATTCCGCGAGGTGCTGGCGGTGTGGATCAGGATCGGCCTGCTCAGTTTCGGCGGGCCGGCGGGACAAATCGCATTGATGCACCGGGAACTGGTGGAGCGACGCCGCTGGTTGGGCGAGCGGAGGTTTCTGCATGCGCTGAACTATTGCATGCTGCTGCCCGGACCCGAGGCGCAGCAACTCGCCATCCACACCGGCTGGCTGCTGCACGGCACCCGCGGCGGGATCGCGGCCGGCACCTTGTTCGTGCTGCCGGGCGCGCTGCTGATGTGGTGCATCTCGTGCATCTATGTCTATCAGGGCGACCTGCAATGGGTGGAATGGGTGTTCTACGGGCTGAAGGCGGCGGTCATGGCCATCGTGGTGATGGCGATGTTGAGGATCGGGAAAAAGGTGCTGCATCATCCATTACTGTGGGTGGTGGCGGTCACGGCATTGCTGGCCCTGCTCGTTTTCAAGCTGCCGTTTCCGTTGATCGTGATTGCCGCGCTGGTGGCCGGCCTGGTTTTCGGCAAGCGCTTGCCGGGGACTGGCAAACAAGGGTTGCCCGAAAATGAAATCGCCGCGGGCCGCGGCGTGTCGCCGTCATGGAAAAGCACGCTCGGGCAATGCGTGCTGTGGTTGGCGGTGTGGCTCGCGCCGCTGGCAGCCTGCCTCGCGGTGTTGGGTAAAACGCACGCGCTCACGGTCGGTTCCGCTTTTTTCAGCAAGGCGGCGCTGCTCACTTTTGGCGGAGCCTACGCGGTGCTGCCCTACGTCGCCCAGCAGGCGGTGGAAACCCAAGTCTGGCTCACGCCCGGCCAGATGATCGACGGCCTCGGCCTCGCGGAAACGACTCCGGGACCGCTGGTGCTGGTGCTGCAATTCGTGGGCTTCCTTGGCGCGTGGAACTCGCCCGGCACGCTGCCGCCACTGGCCGCCGCGACCATCGGGGCGTTTCTCACCACCTGGGCGACCTTCGTGCCCGGCTTCCTGTTCATTTTCGCCGGCGCGCCATGGATCGAGCGCACGCTCGGCAACCCGCGCCTCAGCGGCGCGCTCACCGTGGTGACCGCCGCGGTGGTCGGCGTGATCGCCAATCTCGCGATCTGGTTCGGCTGGAACGTGGTGGTGCCGGCACCGGGAAAAACCGACCTGCTGCCGCTGGCCATGGCGGCGGCGTTTTTCCTGCTGCTGCGCTCCGGCAAGTGCGGTGTCATTACCATCGTAAGCCTCGGTGCGCTCGCTGGCTTGGCCGCAGTTTGGTTGGGTGCGGCCTAGTCCACTTTATGTAATCCATCAAACTTTGCTGTTTTTTCCAAGAAACCGCGTTTCCATGGGTCTTCACGGAAGAGGAAATATGAATCCCATCCAATTCACCAAACTGCGACCCGCCATGGCGCGATGGGGACTTGCCCTATTGCTGTCCGTAGGAATGGTCGCCGTATCCGCGCAATGCCGTAAAAAGTCCGACGGGGATGCTCCGCCGCCTGAGGATCGGTTGCGCACTTCAGCCTGGCAGCGGCATGCGGGTGATTCTCCAGCGGCTTCATCGCGCCGGGCCAAGACACCGGATCTCAGCGTAGATGACCTCGTCGCGATCTACGAAAAAGACGGTGCCACCGCCGCGCTCGATGCGGCCAAGGCACTCACCGGTTCCCAACGCGATTCGAAGCTATCGTTCATACTTTCATATCTGGCGCGCATCGATCCGGAATTCGTCGCGAACGAACTGCTGAACTCGGGTTTGAATGTCCATCACCACGGCTTTGTGGTGAATGCGGTGTTGCACGAATGGAAGGACGGAAAAAAAGCGCTGGCATGGGCCGATACGAAACTCACCGGCGAATCAAGACTCCGAGCGGTCGCCAAGGCTCTCGGCATTCTTGTCCGGACCGATCCGCAAGCGGCGCTTGCCCACCTCGACACACTCCCCGAGAGCAACAGCCGAAGGCAGGCGATCAGCGACCTGTTCAATGCATGGGGCAGGCACGATCCACAGGCGGCTCTCCGCCACGCGGCCCAACTCCCGCCGGACGAAGTGGAGTCCGCCACGGGCAGCGTTCTCCGTTCCTGGGTGCGCACCCATCCGGAAGAGGCCGCCGCGTGGCTGAAAGCCTGCGAGTCTCAATCACCGGATCATTTGCGCGATGTGTTCCTCGCCTGGCCGGAGGACGACAAAACCAGCGCTCAGGCATGGTTCGATTCCCTGCCGGAAAGCGCGGCCAAAATCGAGGCCAAAGCCGGAATCGAGCAAATGAAGGCTGCGCCCAAGAGGATTACGACCGTCTGCGGACCGGCACCCGCTCCCGACGAGAGCTGGAAGACAAAGAATGTCTCCGAGATGAAAGTCGAAGATCTGCGGAACTGGGCCTATCAGGACAAGGCCGGTGCCCGGCGTTTCCTTGAAAAATCCCCTGACAATCCCGCTCTATCGGAAATGGTCATCACCGTCGCGGCTTGCATGGCCTCCGATGAAAGCCCGCAGGCCGTTTTTGACTGGGCATTGAAACTTTCACCCGGCTTGCAAGCGGACGCGCTGCGCCTCGCGGTGATCGCATGGTCGGGTAAAGATCCTGCCGCCGCAGCGGAAAAAATCCTCTCCATTCCGGCGGATCGTCGCGGACCTCTCGCGCTCGCCATCGCGGACAATTGGACCCGGCGGGACCCGGCGGCGGGAGCGGCATGGGTCGCCAACTGTTCGGAACCGAACCAACCCGCGCTCGTAGTGAAAGTGCTGGAACAATGGACCGCCATGGAGCCGCAGCAGGCATACGAATGGCTTGGCACTTTGCCTGCCGGTGCCGCGCGCGACGAAGGCATATCACTGATGATTCGCCGCGAAGCACGCCACGATCCCGCATCGTTGCAACCGTGGGTCGATCAAATTTCCCAACCGGAACTCAAAAAGGAGATGGGGGCATTTCTCCAAAGCTGGCGGTAATCTCCGACGCATCACTTTACGCCGGTCCACTGAGGAAGCCGATCATTTCGGAAATCGCCGCGTCCCGTTTTTCCTGCGGCCACCAATACTCGATGGCGGCTGCCTTGGGTTTTCCCCGGCGGGCGGAATCGCCGAGCGCTTTGGCCACGATATCCATATTGCGCACGTTGATTTTGATGCCCGGTTTCAAGCCGAACTCGGGATCGGCCGGTATCTTGTAACTTTGGCGGTATGTATTGAACTCGCAGATCCATCGGTCCGGTTTTTTAGGGTCCAGCATCGCGGTTCCCGCCACCGACGGATCGGACAGGGCTTGCAACAATGCCTTCCGGAACGGCTCGCGGAATATCAGCTTCTTCTTGTGCCAGATTTCCAACATCCGGGAGAGGTTATGGTCTTTGATGTTAGTAAGACACCAGGGTGACTTCGGATCGCTGAACAAGCCTTCGCGGCTGCGTTTGAGAAACGGTGAGTCGCCGAATTTCGCCATGACTTCCGTCACGGTCTCGCCCGGCCCGAAATCGTTGAAATCGTGCGCTTCGGTGGACCATGCCATCGCCTCGAACAAGCGCAGCAAATCCGGCGCGTCATTTACGCTGCGATTGATGAAATTGGCGATCGGTTCCCGCGCTGCCGTTTTCCAACTGCC
>DATISV010000006.1:0-2161 GCA_035468505.1 Luteolibacter sp.
CCTTGCCGGGCTCCGCTCCGTGATCGGGGTGGGCGGCGGCGATGGTGGAAACGGCGAGCAGGCAGGCGGCTTGGCTTTTCATCGGGCGGAGAAAAGGGAGCCCGCGCCGGAAATGCAAGCCCGATGGCCGCGGCGGGCGGGTAGATTGGAGTTTCACCATGGCGATTTGCGCCTATGCTGCCGGCGTTTCACCGAACCGAAATATTTCACAACATGGCCGATTCCCACGTCACCCCGGATGATCTCGAAATCGTCAATCTCGGTCCGCGCCAAATCCCCTCGCCGGGATTGCAGCGCGAGTTCGCGCAGGACGGCGCCTGCTGGCATTCCGATGGAGACCGCATCGCGCTGGACGATCACATGGACTCGATCCGCGAAGCGATGCGGATCGACATCGACCCGCCGTCGATCGAGCTGGCCGGGCCGCGGCGCGAGATTTTCTTCAATCCGGAGGACACGTGCATCGCCATCGTGACCTGCGGTGGCTTGTGTCCCGGCATCAACGACGTGATCCGCGCCATCGTGATGCAGGCGCATTACAACTACGGGGTGAAACGGATCCTCGGCATCCAATATGGTTACGAGGGGCTGGACCCGGCGTTCGGCCACAAGCCGATCGAACTCACGCCGGACACCGTGATGAACATCGCCACCTTTGGCGGTTCGTTCCTGGGTAGTTCGCGCGGCAAGCGCGACGTGAAGGTGATGGTGAACCGGCTGGAGTCGCTGGGGGTGGACATTCTCTATGTGATCGGCGGTGACGGTTCGCAGCGCGGCGCGCAGGCGATCCACGAGGAAGCCCGGCATCGCGGCACGCGCATCGCGGTGGTGGGCGTGCCGAAGACGATCGACAACGACATCATGTTCATGGACCGCAGTTTCGGCTATCACACCGCGTTCGCGATGGCGTTTCAGGCGGTGGGTTCCGCGCACACCGAGGCGAAGGGCGTGCGCAACGGCCTTGGACTGGTGAAACTGATGGGCCGGGATTCCGGATTCATCGCCTGCTCGGCCGCACTGGCCACCGGCGAGGCCAACGCGGTGCTGATTCCCGAGGTGCCGTTCCGGCTGGAGGGGAAAAAAGGCCTGTTCGAGTTGATCGAGCAGCGCATCGCCAGCCGCGGCCATTGCGTGGTCATCGCCGCCGAGGGCGCGGGGCAGGACCTGATTCCGGACAGCGGGGTGAGGACCGATGCCTCGGGAAACAAACTGCACGATGACATCGGGATTTTCCTCAAGGAGCGCATCGCCGCGCATTTCAAGGAGAAGAACACCGAGTTATATGTCAAATACATCGATCCGAGTTATCTCATCCGCAGCGTGCCGGCCTCGCCGGAGGACCGGGTGTTCTGCCTGAACCTGGGGCGCCACGCGGTGCATGCCGGGATGGCGGGCAAGACCGGCATGGTGGTGGCGCGCTGGCACCACCGCTACGTGCACCTGCCGATGCATCTGGTCACGCGCGGCCGCCGCAAGGTGGACCCCACCGGCGACCTCTGGCGCGCGGTGATCGAGTCCACCGGCCAGCCGGTTCGGATGGGGGTGTGAAGTTATGTAGGCGCGGTTGTGAAACCGCGGCGTGTGCACGGGTTTCACGTCTTGAAATCCCGCGTCTGGAACGAGAGCCAGCCGAGCGTGAAGAGGGTGGCGTTGAGGCCGAGGAGAAAGGCATAGGATTCTATCAGCTTCGGCCATGAGAGGTGCTGCTCCATCAGGAAGACCCACGCGCTCATCCGCCAGGTGACGAACCAGCTTTCGTAGGGTTTGAAGAACGGAAAGCCCTGCAGGATCATGTCCACGAACAGGATGGTGAGCGTGATGATGGTGGCCGCGGCCGGCTTGATCCGGAAACACGAGAACATGAAGGCGATCGAAGAGAGCGTGATCATGCTCAGCCCGATGCCCGCCGCCGAGAGCGCCAGCCGCCCCGCGCCCTCCCACCAATCGGGATAGGCGGCGAAGACCTTCATTTTCGGCTCCATCACGAACAATCCGCCTTCCCATCCGACCGCCGCCACCGCCATCGCGTAGCCGGAGACGCCGACGAAGAACACGAAGCTGAAGGTGTAGAGCGAGACGGCGGTGTATTTCACCAGCAGCAGCCGCAGGCGGCTCACCGGCCGGGCGAACACCAGCCGCAGGTTGCCATCCTCGTTTTCCT
>DATISV010000007.1:0-11188 GCA_035468505.1 Luteolibacter sp.
GAAACCATGATGGCGGAAAACTGCCCCGGCGTGCCGGGCGAGTGCGATGTGCGCGTCGGCAGTCCGCCCACCACGCTGGCCCGCATTCTCACCGATCACCGCGCCGACCTGCTGGTGCTCGGCGCCCACGATCTCACGAAATGCCGGCTCGGCACCGTGGCCGCCGCGTGCGCGCGCTCCGCGCCGGCCGATGTGCTCATCCTGCGCGATTGGCAGGGACATTATTTCCGCCGCATCGCCGCATGCGTCGATTTTTCCGACTCCTCATCCGCCGGTCTCGACCGGGCCATCACCTTTGCCGAAGCGCACGAGGCGGCGCTGGAGATCATCCACGTCCTCTATCCGCCAGACCGCGATCCGTGGGGGCGGGTGATGGACCAGCCGATGGATGCGGATACCGATTATGGCCAGCGCGTCCGCGAACGAGCCAGCGCGGCGATGGACGAATTCCTGCAGCCCCACGCGGCGCGACTGGCCAAGGTGGTTTCCACCGTCCATTTCCTCGAATCGGTCTCGCCCTCGGCGGCCATCACCGCTCACTTGGAAGCCGGGGACATCGATCTGGTCGTCACCGGTTCGCATGCCGGCTCCCGCATCGAGGATTTGGTGCTCGGCAGCAATACCGAGCGGATGCTGCACGATTCCACCGGCTCGGTGCTCGTCGCCCGTGGCTGGAATGTCCGGCGCGGTGATCCAACGTGACGCGCAAGAAGACTCAAGCCGCTTCCTGCCAGGGAATTTCTCCGGCATCCTTCCACAATTCCTCCAAGCCGTAATAGCCGCGGCTCTCGTCGTGCATCACATGCACCATCACGTCGATGAAATCGAGCACCACCCAGCGGCTGTCCGCCTTGCCCTCGATGTGGACGGGCCGCACGCCGTGGCGTTCCTCCACCTTGCCGGAAACCTCGCGCAGGATGGCGCGCAGTTGCGGCATGGACGAGCCCGAGCAGACGACCATGTAGTCGGTGATGCTGGAGATTCCCCGCAAGTCCCACACGCGGATGTTCTCCGCCTTGATTTCTTCCGCGGCACGGGCGCAGGCCACGGCCAGTTCTTTTCCTTGGATCGGCATATGTTTCACTCGGCGGGGCGGCACCCTAGGCGATGCCCCGCCGCTCTCCAATCGAAATCCGCGCGGCGGCTTTCCCGCTTGATCGCGGCGGACGCATTACCCGAGAGTCCGGCCCACATGAAACACGTAAAACCGCTTGCGATGGCATCAGTGGCGATTTGCTTGTGTGGCTGCGGGGAAAAATCCGACGAATCCGTTTCCCGGCCGGCAGACGAACCAAACCCAGCCACCACGGGCGTGACCACCTTCCGCGAAGACCTCGAATTCCTGGAAAAACACACCGGCATCCACCTGCTGCGCAACGACGAGGGCGCGCGCATCGCCGTGGCCCCGGCATGGCAGGGGCGCGTGATGACCTCCAGCGCCACCGGCGGGGACGGCCCGAGCCTCGGCTGGATCCATCGCGCCAATATCGAGACCGGCATCCTGCCGCCGTCCGAGCGCACCGGCCTCGCGCGGCACATCCACATCTTCGGTGGCGAGGAACGCTTCTGGCTGGGCCCCGAGGGCGGACAATACGCGTTGTTTTTCCCGCCCGCCCCGATGCCCTACACTTTCGAAAACTGGACCACCCCGGCCCTCATCGACACCGAGCCATTCGAAGTCACCGCAAGCAGTGCCGGGCGCATCGATTTCAAAAAAGACGCCTCGCTCATCAACCGCAAGGGCACCGATCTCCAGCTCGGTATCGTCCGCAGTATCGAATTGCTGGAAAAAAACACTCTCGCCGGAGCGCTCGGCACGGTGGTTCCGGAAGGTGCCTCGGTCGTCGCCTACCGCAGCACCAACACCCTCACCAACCGCGGCCCTGCCGCCTGGACGCGCGAGGACGGCCTGGTTTCCATCTGGCTGCTCGGCATGTATCCGCACGGTCCGGAAGTCACCGTCGTGATCCCGCTCAAGGATGGCCCGGGAAACGCCGTCAGCGCCGACTATTTCGGCCCGCTTGAAAACGACCGGCTCGTCGCCACCGACAAGGCGGTGTTTTTCAAGGGCGATGGCGCCTACCGCTCCAAGATCGGCGTCCCACCCGGCCGCAGCACCGGCGTCGCCGCCGGCTACGATCCCCAGCGCGGGAAACTCACCATCGTGCGCTGCGATGTGCCCGAAAACGCCGCGGAACTTCCCTACGTCCGCTCGCAGTGGGAAGACCACGCGGAACCCTATGCGGGCGACCTGATCAACGCCTACAACGACGGCCCGCCATCGCCGGACGAAGCCCCGCTCGGGCCGTTCTACGAACTCGAAACCTCATCCCCCGCACTCCCGCTCGGGCCCGGCGAATCCATCACCCACGTCCAGACCACCATCCACCTCATCGGCGGTCCGGAAGCGCTCGATCCCGTCGCGCGCGCCGTGCTGGGCGTGTCGCTCGATGAAATCGACGCCGTTTTTCCGGAAACCCATATCCCCCAAGCGGGTGATGATGTGACCGGTTGACAGACCGGCGGGCATTGACCAGCCTGCTTGCGATGCTGCGGGGCATGATCCGTGGCTTCGCTTCCCATCAACAACCCACCCGGACATAGCGCCCCGTGTTTTCCAACGAAGATTACCTAGCCGAATTGCTCGCAGAAGCGGGAATGGTGACAGCCGATGAAGTGGATGCGGCCCGCCGCGCCCTCACCGGCACCGAGACCATCGTCGAGCGACTGCTCAACCAAACCGCCCTCACCGAGGAGGATGTCGCCAGGACACTCGCGGCCAACGCCAGCATCCCGTTCGTCAAGCTGAGCGAAATCACCTTCGATCCCTCCATCACCGAGGCCGTCACCGAGGAAGCCGCCACCCGCTACCGCGTCATCCCCGTCGAGGACGACGGCATCGCCCTCACCATCGCCACCGCCGATCCACTCGACTTCGAGACACTCGACAGCCTGCCCCACATCGTCGGCCGCGAACTCAACCTGGTCTGCGCCACCCGCCGCGACATCCAGGACCATCTGCACCAGTTCTACGGTGTCAGCGAAGCCGCCGGCGGCGGCGGCTCCGGCCTCACCATCACCACCGGCGACGCCGAAGCCGGTGACACCGGCGACGACGCCCCGATCATCCGCCTCGTGCTCCAGACGCTCTCGGAAGCCTTCCGCGTCCGCGCCTCCGACATCCACATCGAGCCGATGGAAACCTCGGTGCGCATCCGCTACCGCCTCGATGGCAAGCTGATCCACGTGGACACCCATCCGAAAAAACTCCTGCCCGCCATCATCGCACGCCTCAAGGTGATGAGCGGCACCATGTCCATCGCGGAAAAACGCCTGCCGCAGGACGGTCGCATCCAGCTAAAAATGGGCGAAAAGGAGGTGGACCTGCGGGTTTCCTCGGTGCCCTCCAACCACGGCGAGTCCATCGTCATGCGGATTCTCGACAAGACCGCGCTGCTGCTCGGTTTGCCCGAACTCGGCTTCTTCTCGGACGATCAGACCTCATTCGAGAAACTGCTCGGCCTGCCCGACGGCATCCTGCTCGTCACCGGGCCCACCGGCTCGGGCAAAACCACCACGCTCTACGCCTGCCTCAACGTCATCAACCGCCCGGACCGCAAGATCATCACCGTCGAGGACCCGGTCGAATACGAGATGCCGGGCATCAACCAGGTGATGGTCAAGACCGACATCGGCATGACTTTCGCGGCCGCCCTGCGCGCCATGTTGCGCCAGGCGCCGAACATCATCATGATCGGTGAGATCCGCGATGCGGAAACCGCCAATATCGCCATCAACGCCTCGCTCACGGGCCACTTGGTTTTCTCCACCCTCCATACCAACGACGCCCCCTCCGCCGTCGCCCGTCTCGCCGACATCGGCGTGAAACCCTTCCTCATCGCCTCCGCCGTGCGCGCCGTGCTCGCCCAGCGCCTCGTCCGCAAACTCTGCCCGGTCTGCAAAACCGCCACCACCCTCACCGACAAGGAACTGCGCGCCCTCACGCTGGATCCGTCACGGATCACCGAAGCCACCATCTTCGGTCCCGCTGGATGCGAGAAATGCCGCAACAGCGGCTACAAGGGCCGCATGGGCATCTTCGAACTCTTCCACGTGGACGACGAAGTCCGCGGCATGATCAACACCGGCCTCACCACCACCCAACTCCGCCGCCGCGCCCGCGAACTCGGCATGCGCACCCTCCGCGAGGACGGCATCCGCAAAGTGCTCGCCGGCCTGACCTCCGCCAGTGAAGTCGTCCACGTCACCATGTCCGATGCCGACTGATCGCCGCCCGCCCATATCGACTAGTCCGTCACCTTCCACATTATCCTTTCAAAACCCCGCCTCATCCGCAGCGCCGCATGGACAACAACCAGATCATCGAACTTTTCGAATCCCGCGGGCTCATCGACCGGAGCCTCGCCCAGGACATCCTCGCGGAAGTCAACCAGAGCGGAAAGGAAATCGCCGAAATCCTCGCCGACTTCCAAGTCATCCAGCACCGTGACGACGTCTGGCCGTTGATCGCCACCGAACTCGGCACCCGCGTGGTGGACATCCGCGATTGGACGCCGCCCGAGGCGTTGCTCGAGCTGGTCCCCGCCGGCACCGCGCGCCTCCACGGCGCGCTGCCCGTCCAGTTCGATGAAGAGGGCATTCACGTCGCGCTCGTCGATCCGCTCAACCCGCAGACCGTCGAAGAC
The DNA here is from genome assembly GCA_035468505.1 of Luteolibacter sp. Classification (GTDB taxonomy): domain Bacteria; phylum Verrucomicrobiota; class Verrucomicrobiia; order Verrucomicrobiales; family Akkermansiaceae; genus Luteolibacter. The sequence continues at coordinate 4,707 of DATISV010000007.1, forward strand.
CTCCGCTTCGCGCTCGGCCGCGAGATCCAGGTGGTCGTCGCGCCGGACTACCTCGTCGAGGCCAAGATCAACGAATGTTACGGCGGCGAAGGCAAGGCGATGGAGGACATCCTCTCCCAGCTCGAAATCGGCGGCGATTCCAAGTCCGATCAGGATCTCGAGTCCGAGGCGAACTCCGCGCCCATCATCCGCTACGTCGATCTCGTCCTCTATCAGGCAATTAAGGAAAAGGCCTCCGACATCCACTTCGAGCCTTTCGAAAACGACTTCAAGATCCGCTACCGCGTCGATGGCGCGCTCTATGAAATGGCGCCGCCGCCGGTCCATCTCGCCTTGCCCATCATCTCGCGCGTCAAGGTGATGTCGAACATGAACATCGCCGAAAAACGCGTCCCGCAGGACGGCCGCATCGTCAAGCAGGTCGGCGAAAACCAGGTGGACATGCGCGTCTCCACCCTGCCCACCCAGCACGGCGAATCGGTCGTGCTGCGCGTGCTCGACCGCTCGTCGGTCAATCTCTCGCTCGAAAACCTCGGCCTGCCCGACAACATCTACGAATACATCTGCGACACCATCGAGAAGCCCAACGGCATCTTCCTCGTCACCGGCCCCACCGGCGCCGGCAAGACCACCACCCTCTACGCCGGGCTGCGCCGCATCAACACCATCGACTCGAAGCTGCTCACCGCCGAGGACCCCGTCGAATACGACATCGACGGCATCATCCAGATCCCGATCAACGAGGCCATTGGCCTCGATTTCCCGCGCGTCCTGCGCGCCTTCCTGCGTCAGGACCCGGACCGCATCATGATCGGCGAGATGCGCGACAAGGAAACCGCCACCATCGCCATCCAGGCCGCCCTCACCGGCCACTTGGTGCTCTCCACCCTGCACACCAACGATGCCCCCGGCGCCGTCACCCGCCTCATCGACATGGGCTGCGAACCGTTCCTCGTCGCCGCCTCGCTCGAAGGCGTGCTCGCCCAGCGCCTGCTGCGCACCATCTGCAAGGAATGCAAGTCCCCCTACGAACCCACCGAGGCCATCCTCAGCCAGCTCGGCATTTCCGCGCACGAGCTGGGCGACAAGAGCTTCTTCACCGGTGCCGGTTGCGACGCCTGCGGCCAGACCGGCTACCGCGGCCGCCGCGGCCTCTACGAGCTGCTCGATATCAACGATCCCATCCGCGAACTCATTACCGCGCGCGCCCCCACGGTGGTCATCAAACAGAAGGCCGTCGAACTCGGCATGAACACGCTGCGAGAGGACGGATTACGGAATATTTACCTTGGCCATACAACGATCGAGGAAGTGCTCAAATACACCTGAACCGCTTCATTTTCCCATCGCCAAACCACGCTCTTTCGGATTCCCTCCGCTCTCTCTCTCCACAAAAAAAACCAGCTACCTTTCCATGGCAAACTTCCAATACTCCGCACTCGACGCCAAAGGCGAACAAACCGACGGCGTCGTCTCCGCCGCTAACGAAGCCGAGGCCATCCAGAAAATCCGCGCCCTCAACCTGCACCCGACTCAAATCCACGAGGAAGGCAAGGGGCCCAAAAAGAAAGGCCCCGCACCCGCCAAGGCGAAGTCAAAGGGCAAGGCCAAAGGAAAAAGCAAGGGCAACGTCGTCCTGTTCGGGGCGGGTGTGAAGCCGAAGAACCTGATGATCTTCACCCGCCAGCTTGCCACGCTCATCGATTCCGGCCTGCCCCTGTTGCGCAGCCTCACCGTGCTGGAGAAACAGGAGCCCAATCCGGTGCTCAAGAGCACCGTCAGCACGCTCGCGGAAAGCGTCCAGGGCGGCTCCACCTTCTCCGAGTCGCTCGCCCAGCACCCGCGCATCTTCAACAAGCTCTACGTCAACATGGTCAAGGCCGGCGAACTCGGCGGTGTGCTCGAAATCGTCCTCACCCGCCTCGCCGAATACCAGGAAAAGGCCCAGAAACTCAAAAACAAGATCGTCTCCGCGATGGTCTATCCGGTGATCGTGATGTTCATCGCCGTCGCCATCCTCGTCTTCCTGATGATTTTCATCGTGCCGAAGTTCAAGGAGATGTTCGCGGACACCGACCAGGAACTGCCGATGATTTCCAAAATCGTTTTCGGCACTTCCGAGTTCCTCATCACGTCCAGCTTCATCCTCCCCAACGTGGTGTGGGTGTTCCTGTTGGGCGTGTTGATCGCTTTCGGCATCAACCTCTGGGGCCGCACCAAGCCCGGCCGCCTCATCATCGACACCTTCAAGCTCCGCATGCCGATCCTCGGCGACATCCAGCGCAAGAGCGCCGTCTCGCGCTTCTCGCGCACGCTCGGCACCCTCGTCACCTCCGGCGTGCCCATTCTCCAGGCGCTCAACATCACCCGCGACACCGCCGGCAATGTCGTCATCTCCAGCGCCATCGAGAAGGTCCACGAGGCCGTCAAGGAGGGCGAATCCATCGTCACCCCGCTGCAGGCCTCCGGCGTTTTCCCCAGCATGGTCATCTCGATGGTGGACGTCGGCGAGGAAACCGGCCAGCTCCCCGAGATGCTCATGAAGGTGGCGGAAGTCTATGACGACGAAGTGGACGGTGCCGTCTCCGCGCTCACTTCCATCCTCGAACCGATCATGATCGTCATCCTCGCGCTGATCGTCGGCTCCGTCGTCTTCGCCCTCTTCCTGCCGCTCATCAAGATGATCTCCGCGATGGGCAACCAGTGATCCCGCGTGGCCCGATGGATTGACGATTGATGATTGTTGATTGTTGATTGTTGAATGGGTGATTGCTGTTGAGAGGTCGTTCCGGCAAATCAACAATCGAAAATCCTCAATCATCAATCGTCAATCGACCCCGCTCTGCCGCCCGCAATCCCAAAAAAACCGTGAAATCCCCGCGATTCGTGGTTTCTTACTCCACTCCCATGAAAACCCCGTCCCGCCGCCATCCCGCCGCCTTCACCCTCATCGAGCTGATGGCGGTGGTCACCATCATCGTCATCCTCGCCGGCATCGTCGTCGCCGGCCTCGGCTTCGTGAACGAAAAGCAGGCCCGCGAGAAGGCCAACGTCCAGATCAACCTGCTTTCCCGCGCCATCGAGGAATACAAGATGGACATGGGGCAGTATCCGGGCACGGCCGCCAATACCCCCGCCTCGGGCGATATTTCCCAGCAACTCTATCAAGCGCTGTTCAAGGACGGATTCGACTACACCAATCCGGCCACCCCGCCGTCCAACTGGACCAAGGCCCGGACCATCTATGTCCCCGAACTCGACCCCAGAACCTCCAAGGTTGGCTGGGTGAACCCCACCACCGCGACCACGCCTCCGGCCAACCAGAATATCATCGATCCCTGGGGCAACAACTATCGCTACCGCAAAGGCAGCAATGCCCAGAACCCCGACTTCGATCTGTGGTCCGTGGGCAAGGACGGAAATACCAATGTCGGCAACCCGTCGATGTCGCTGAAAGCCAACAAGGACGACATCCGGAACTTCTGATTCCCTCGCGCGGAGGCTTTTTATCCGCAGTCTTCGCGTCCCCGCGATCCGCGCTTGCACTTGAGCGCGCGGCCCACGCATATTCCGCGCGCGGTCCGCGCCGCGTCCATCATCATGCGCTTCGAAGGAATCTACGCTCCGGTCATCACCCCGATGCATGCCGATTACGGCATCGACGAGGCCGGTTATGAAACAATGATCGAACACCTCATCGGCCAGGGCGTTCACGGCTTGGTCATCGGTGGCACCACCGGCGAGAACTACGCGCTGACCCGCGAGGAGCGGGTCCACCAGTTCGAGTTCGCCAATAAACTCATCAAAGGCCGCGTGCCGTGGATCGCCGGGGTCAACGACATCCGCACCGAGGACGTCTGCTACTACGCCGCCGCCGCGCGTGACGCCGGAGCCGGCTCGATCCTGCTGGCCGTGCCGCCGTATTCGGTGCCGAACGACAAGGAACTCTCCCAGCACGCGCTCGCCGTGGACAAGGCCTGCGGCCTGCCGATCATGCTCTACAACTATCCCGGCCGCTCGGGCACCGAGTTCGGCGAGGAGTTTCTCCGCCGTGTCTCGCGCAACGCCAATTTCACCGCGATCAAGGAGAGCAGCGGCGACGTCAACCGCATCCATCTGATCGCCCGCGAGTTCCCGCACCTCCAGCTTTCCTGCGGTGCGGACGACCAGGCGCTCGAATTCTTCGCCTGGGGCGCCCGTTCCTGGGTCTGCGCCGCCGCCAACTTCTTCGCCGCCGAGTGCGTCGCGCTCTATCAGACCTGCGCGGTGAACGAGGATTTCAACACCGGCCGCCGCTTGATGAAGGCGCTGCTGCCGGTGATGACCGTGCTCGAGCGCGGCGGCAAGTTCGTCCAGTGCGTGAAATACGCCTGCGAACTCGACGGCCTGCCCGGCGGTGCCGTGCGCCTGCCGCTGCGGCCGATGAAAAAGGAACTCAAGCGCGAGTTGCGCGACGCCATCCTCGTCGCCCGCGCCAGCGTGACCCGCATCCTCGCCGAAGCGGAGGCCCGCAAGTCCGCCAAGAAGGCATAACTCCCCATCCCACTCCTCCATCCCATGCAAACGGATCTCCTTTCCCGCCAAGACTACGCCGGCATTGCCGCTTCGATGAATTATCCCGCAGCCGCGTGGATCAACGGCAAATACACCCCCGCCCGTTCCGGCAACGAGTTCACCAGCACCAACCCGGCCACCGGCGAGGTCATCACCAAGATCGCCTCCTGCGGTACCGAGGATGTCGATTACGCCGTGAAAAAAGCCCGCCAGGCCTTCGATTCCGGCGTGTGGTCGAAAATCCATCCGTCCGAGCGCAAGAAGATCCTCATCAAGTGGTGCAAGCACATGGTGCGCAACCGCCACGAACTCGCGGTGCTCGAATCGCTCGACAGCGGCAAGCCGATCCGCGACTGCGCCACCATCGACCTGCCCGAAGCGATCCACTGCATCGAGTGGTATGCGGAAGCGGCCGACAAGTTGTTCGACAACGTCTCTCCCTCCGGCGACGACGCGATGGGCCTGATCGTCCGCGAACCTTGCCCGGTGGTGGGATGCGTGCTGCCATGGAATTTCCCGCTGCAGATGTTCGCATGGAAAGTCGGCCCGGCGTTGGCCGCCGGCTGCTCGATCATTGTGAAACCGGCCGAACAAACCAGCATGTCGGCGCTGCGCATGGCCGAACTCTCGCGCGAAGCGGGCCTGCCCGACGGCGTGCTCAACATCGTCACCGGCCCCGGCCGCGTCGTCGGCCAGGCGATCGGCATGCATCCGGGTATCGACGCCGCCTCATTCACCGGCTCCACCGAAGTCGGCCGCGGGTTCCTGAAATGCTCGGCCGACAGCAATCTCAAGACAATCACTCTCGAACTCGGCGGCAAGAACCCGTCGGTCGTGCTCTCCGTCGCCGAACACCTCGACCAGGTGGCCGAACAGGTCGTGCGCGCCTGCTTCTGGAACATGGGCCAGAACTGCACCTCCAACAGCCGCCTGATCGTGCACAAGTCGATCAAGGAAGACCTGATGGAACGCGTGCTGGTGAAACTCCGCGAATGGAAGACCGGCGACCCGCTGGAGCCGTCCAACGCGCTCGGCTCGCTGGTTTCCAAGTCGCACTTCGAGCAAGTGATGAAATATGTCGAAATCGGCAAGAAAGAGGGTGCCAAACTCATCTGCGGCGGCGAACCGCTTGCCGAGGGCAGCGGCCTGTTCCTGCCGCCGACCGTGTTCGACAACGTGACCCCGGAAATGGCGATTTACCGCGAGGAAATCTTCGGCCCGGTGCTCGCCGTGATCACCGCCGGCAGCGACGAGGAAGCGATGCGCCTCGGCAACGACACCTGTTACGGTCTGCAAGCCTCGCTCTTCACCTCCAACATCCGCAAGGCGCTGCGCGGCGCACGCGAACTGCAAGCCGGCACCGTCACGGTGAACTGCTACGGCGAGGGCGACATCACCACTCCCTTCGGCGGCTACAAGCTATCCGGTTTCGGCGGCCGCGACAACGGCCTCGAGGCCTTCGATCAATACACCGAGAAAAAGACCATCTGGATCCACCTCGGTGAAGACGAGATCGACGCGGAATTGTGAGAGGGACAGCAAACGTCCGGCATGGTCCGTTTGCGGGACTGGAATTTCCACTGAATGGATTTCCGATTGGCGATTGTTGATTTTTGATTGCTGAACGGAAGTCGGATTCCAGCACTTCCAAAATCAAACATCAACAATCGGCAATCATCAATCAAACGCCCCCCGCTGGATTCCGCCGGTTTCGAAACCCTAACAAAACCGCACCATGTCCTTGATGAACTGGCCCCACAGGAAGAGCAGGCCGCGTGGCGAGTATTGGAAGTGGCCGTCGTCGGTGAAGCGGATGATGCCGGCGGACTGGTTGTGTTCCAGTTGACGGCGCATTTCCTCCTCGATGGATTCGACAATCCTGTCCGGGTCCGGAACCATGAGTTCCTCGGTGGCCACGCGGGAGCGTT
>DATISV010000008.1:0-4191 GCA_035468505.1 Luteolibacter sp.
GAACGGCGGCTACGATGCCGACGCATGGCTCGCCCGTTACATCGATTTCATGCTCACATCCGGGAACCACCGCGACACTTACGTCGAGGAGTATCACCGCGGATTCTTCACCCGCTACGCAATGGGAAGGCCGCCCCGGAAATGTGCGATCCAAGACGAGCACATCGGTGGCCTCGCCCAGGTGCCCGCGCTCTGTTTTGTCCTGCGGCAGGCCGACCTTGCCGAACTTCGCGCCACCGTGAAGGAGCACGTCGGCCTGACGCACGCCCATGCCAACGTGCTGCGCGCGGCGGACACCCTGGCCCGCCTGCTGTTCCGCATCCGCGAGGGGCTTTCCCTGCGCGACGCCATCCGCCGCGAGGCCGGCGACTGGCTTTCCGGGAACAAGGCGGACACCTGGTTGTCGCAGCCGGACACCCATGTCATCGGCCAGCGTTTCAGTCCTGCCTGCTACATCGCCGAGTCGATGCCGGACTCGCTTTATCTTGCCTGGAAGTATCACGACCACTTCGACGCCGGCATCCTCGCCAATTCCATGGTCGGCGGGGACAACTGCCACCGCGGCGCGGTCGTCGGATCGTTGCTCGGGGAGACCAACGGCGTGCCTGCGAAGTGGCTGGAGGGCAAGGCGGCGTAGTTCGACTCCGGACCGCCGAAATTCCCGCTGGCGTGTCCGGGATCCGATGGCTCATTGCCGGATCATGAAAATCCGGCCCGCCATTTCCGTCGCTCTCCTGGTCTGCCTGCCGGCCATCGCCGGTGGGCAGCATTCCGTGGCTGAGTTCACTCCCGGGGAATCCGAAAAACTCGACTGGCGCATCGTCGATGACGGCGTCATGGGCGGCCTGTCGCAGGGCAGGCGTGAGATCGGCAAGGACGGCATCCTGCGCTTCTTCGGCACGCTGTCGCTGGAAAACAACGGCGGGTTTTCCTCGCTGCGGACCGGAGACGTGAAACTGGATCTGAGCGGCGCGGAGGGCGTCGTGCTGCGGGTCAAGGGCGACGGCCGCACCTATCAGCTGCGCTTCAGCACCGACGCCGAATACCGTGGCCGCGAAATGTCCTTCCAAGCCGCGTTTCCGACCACGAAAGACGAGTGGACCGAGGTCAAGGTGCCCTTCGATCGTTTCGTTGGGACCTGGCGTGGCAGGGAACTGCCCGACAAGGTTTTCGACCCGGCGAAGATCCGTCGCATTGGCCTGCAGTTGGCCGACAAGAAGCAGGGACCCTTCGAACTGCGGATCGACTGGATCCGCACCTACGGCGGAGAAATCCGATCCGACCGATGATCCCAGCGGCGTAGTGAAGCGGCATGCCCGGGAATGGAATCATCGGGTCCGCTCCCCCGCCGCGAGCTTGCGGGCCATGCGCGGGAACAGCAGCCAATGGAACGGCAGCATTGCCAGCCAATACAGCCTGCCTGACAGGCCTTGCGGGCGGAAGGTGGCCGTCTGCCGCAGCGCATTGCCGCCATCCGGAAGCTCCTCGATGGCGAACTCCAGCCAGGCCTCGCCCGGAAGTTTCATTTCGGCATAAAGCATCAGCCGGCCTTTCGGTCGGTCCGCCAGAAGAACCCGCCAGAAATCCAGCGCGTCGCCGGCATGCAGTTCCTCCGGATGCCGCCGCCCGCGCCGGATGCCGATGCCGCCCACCAGTTTGTCCGCGATGCCGCGCAAGCCCCACGCCCAGTTCATCGAAGGCCAGCCGGCACCACCGCCGATTCCCCAGATCCGGGCGATCACCTCGTCGCGCGGAGCGGTGAGCGGCACCACGCGGGAATCCGTTAGGACTCCGTGCTCGGGCACCTTGATCGCATCGAACAGACGCGGCGAAAGCGTGCCCGCCGCCAGCGAGCCGATCCAACTGGAGGGCACGTGGTTCTGCGCGATCATTGCCAAGGCCCGTTCGACCGCCTCGTGGTAGGTCAACAGATCAAGCGGGATGATTTCGCGGATTTTCGAGTCGTGGCAGACGGTTTCGTGAGTCAGCGAGTCCACCAGGCTGCGGGCCAGCGGAAACGAGGTGGAGGTGAGCAGGCACAGCCAGCCAGATGAAAGCCGCGGGCTCAGAAGACGGGTCGGGAGGAAGATGCGTTTCAAGCCGCGCACCTCGCAGTATCCCTTGATCAGGTCGAGATAACTCATTACCTCCGGTCCGCCGATGTCATAGGAACCCTGCGCGGTTTCCGGGTGATGGAGGATGGATGTCAGATAATCGAGCACGTTGCGGATCGCGATCGGCTGGCAATTCGTGTGCACCCAGCGCGGCGTGACGAGCACCGGCAGTTTTTCGGCGAGGTCACGGATGATTTCAAACGAGGCCGATCCCGAGCCCACGATGATCGATGCCCTCAGCACCGTGAGCGGCACGCCGGACCCGCGGAGGATTTCCTGCACCCGGCGGCGCGACGAGAGATGTTCGGAGAGCGGACCTTCGTCAGCGGCGAGCCCTCCCAGATAGATGACCCGTTTCCATTCGTGCGCTTTTGCGGCTTCGGAGAAATTCAAAGCGCACTGTTCCTCCTTGCGCGCGAAGTCTCCGCCCGAGCCCATCGAGTGGATCAGGTAATAAGCGGCGTCGATCGACTGAGGAAGAATCCGCAGGCTCGCTGCATCGAGAAAGTCCGCCTCCACGAGATGCAGCCGGACTTCGTTTTTCCCGAAGTTGGCCACGGGAAAGCGCCGCCGGTCGCGGATGACGGCCGTGATTTCGTGATCCGCGTCCAGCAGCGCCTGAATCAACCGCAGACCGATGTAGCCGTTGGCTCCGGTGACGAGAACATGCACATGGCGAGACTATGCGCATTCCCGCGCCGCGCCATCCGGAATTCCACGGAATCAGGCGGAGATCGCCTCACTGCCGAAGTATGGCACCAGCGCCTCCGGAATGCGGATCGAGCCGTCCGGCTGCTGGCATTGCTCTAACAGGGCGACGTATAGCCGCGGCAGCGCGGTGCCGGAACCGTTGAGGGTGTGGGGGAAGCGGTTTTTGCCCTCGGCGTCCTTGAAGCGCAGCTTCATGCGGCGCGCCTGATAGTCGGTGAAGCACGAGCAGCTGGAGACTTCGAGGTATTTTCCGTGGCCGGGCGCCCAGACCTCGATGTCGTAGGTCTTGGCGGAGGAGAAACCGATGTCGCCGGTGCAGAGTTCGATCACGCGGTAGTGCAGGCCGAGTTTCCGCAGGATCGACTCGGCGTGCGCCGTGAGTTGTTCGAGCACCTCGAAGCCATGATCCGGATGGACGATCTGGACGAGTTCCACCTTGTCGAACTGGTGCATGCGGATGATGCCCTTGTTGTCGCGGCCGGCGGAGCCCGCCTCGCGGCGGAAACACGGGGTGTATGCGACCATTTTCACCGGCAGCGCGGACTCGGGCAGCAGGGTGTCGCGGTAGAGGTTGGTGACGGGCACCTCGGCGGTGGGCGCGAGGAACAGGCTGTTGACGCCTTCGTCGGACGGCTCGGTGCCATACATGTCTTCCTCGAACTTGGGCAACTGGCCGGTGCCTTCCATGCACTCGCGTTTCACGAGGTGCGGGACGTTGACCTCTTCGTAGCCGTTGGCGGCCTGGGTATCCAACAGGAAATTGATGAGCGCGCGTTCCAGCCGCGCCCCCTTGCCGCGATAGACGACGAATCCCGAGCCGGTGACACGCGCGCCGTCGTCCCAGTTGACCAGGCCGTGTTGCAGCGCGAGTTCGACGTGATCCTTCGGCGCGGCGATGGCGGGTTTGTCGCCCCACTCGCGCACCACGGGATTGGCGGTTTCGTCGGAGCCGACCGGACAGGCGTCGTGGGTGAGGTTCGGAATGTTGAGCAACAAGTCCGCTTGTTCGGCGGCGGCGTCCTCGGCCTGCACGTCGAGTGTCGCGATCTGCTCGTTGATGCCGCGCACTTCGGCCTCGATGGGGGAGGTATCCTCGCCCTTGGCCTTGAGCATGCCGATCTGCTTGGAAACCGTTTTCCGCTGGTTCTGCAGCGCTTGTTTCTCCGTCTCGGCGCGGCGGCGCGTCTCGTCGCAGGCGAGCACGGCTTCCACGAGCTTCCAGTGGTCGCCGCCACGGTGCTTGAGGCGTTCGGTGACGGCGGCGGGGTCTTCGCGGATGACGCGGATGTCGAGCATGGCGCGGCGACTCTCGCGGGCACGCGGGGGCGGAATCAACCGCGAATTTCGCCTTCAGCCGTATCCATGC
>DATISV010000009.1:0-4132 GCA_035468505.1 Luteolibacter sp.
CCGGTATTGGTGGGGTATACCGCGCTGTTGTTGCCTGTAGCGGTGATCGTCAGGGTGTAGCTCTCGCCCGCTTCCAGCAACAATGGAGGATCGAAGGCGGCGGTAGTGGTCCAGAAGGTTTTTGCTGGATCAATGATCTCCACGCTGGCGATCTCGCCGGATGCGGAACCGCTCACTGTGACGTTCCAAATCACTTTCCGGGTACCCGGCTGGAAGTTGCCCTCGTCGGTAAAATGCCGGTAGCCGAGCACCACTTCGGTGAGAGTGACGAAGGATTCCGTCAAATTGAGCGGCACGCTGACGGACCAGGGTCCCTCCGTGTCCAGGTTGCGATTCGGAGCGAAGTGGTTTTGGGCGTTCAGGGTGCCATCGAACAGCCCGGCCGGCGCGTCGGTGGTGAGGTCGCCGGGATCGGCCAGGCCGTCAGTTTGCCAGACAATGTTGGAAGCGGTGGCTCCGTTCACCGTGCGTCCGGTGAAATCGGTGGCGGCAAGCGGACCGGGCACGGGCAACCCGCCGGCGGCGGGCGGTTCCACCCATGTCATGGGGTTGGGCGAGGGAGGAAAGATGTCCACCACGAAGGTGTCCTTGCTGCCCGAGATCAGCAGGCCGAACTGCTGCCTGGAATCGGTGAGCAGGCCGGAATAGGAAACCTCCGCCCTCCATTTGCCGGTTTGCCCGGGCGTTTTGACGAGCACCTGCTCGACGTTGTCGGTATTGTTCACACCGGTGGTCGCGGGCAAATCCATCGAGGCGGTGGTCCATGTGCCGACGAAGGGCATCACGAACGGGTAGTAACTGGCACCGTTCGGCGCGATCAGTTTGAGGTTGAGGTTGTTCACCAGGTTGGCGGCGCGGGAATCGTGCGTGGAAACCGCCGGGCCTTCCGGGTCGGTCCAGCACAGCGTCGCGCGGATGGCCGAAAAGCCGTCCCAGTCGAACTCAAAGGTTCTTGTGGTAATGACCGAAGTCACCTCGCTCTCGATGAGGCGCCGCTTGGCGGGGAATGCATGGTGGTCCGTGAGCAGGTCGGCCGCTTCCTTGACGTCGACGAGTCCCCAGCCGGTCTTGTAGTCCGGCCCGGGGTTGCCCAGGTCGTCGGCGGTGTGGATGAGCAATCCCTTGAGGGTGCTCGAGCGCATCGCGCCGCCGGGGAAGAGCCGGCCGTAATGCTGGACGAGCAACGCCGCCGAGCCGCAGGCATTGGGCGAGGCCATGCTGGTGCCGCTCATGCTGGTGTAGGCGGAATTGCTCCAATCGACGCAGGAAGTCACGCTGGCTCCATTGGCGACGAGGTCCGGCTTGATGCGGCCGTCATCGCAGGGGCCGGTGGAGGAAAAGGAGGTGAGCGTGGCCTTGGCGATGTCGCGGCTGCCGCCTGTGACGGCGTCATTGGCGGCGCCGATGGTCACGATGTTTTTCGCCAGTCCATAGAAGGAGATCGTTTCGAAGCCGTTGCGATACACGCCGTCTCCCTTGGGATGCAGCGAGGGATTGTAGCTGACCGTGGATGAGCTGGAAGGACTAAGCCTCACACTGTCGCCGAAGGAAGGATTGTCGCTCCGGTCGTTCCCCGCCGCCCAGAACGGGAGGTAATATGGCGCGTCATAGGCGAGCGCGTCGACGCCCCGGGTGTTCGAAGAGTAGCGGCCGAAGTCATGCTCGACCCCGGCGGCATCTGTGCCGTTGCCCCACCAGGTGCCACCCTCCCAGCCGCTGACAATGTTGTAACTGTGATTGGAGAGTTGGATTTTCGTGGTCTGCCCCGGCGCGGTGGCGGCGGCCAGTGTCATTTCACCGAGATCGTTGTTCCAGTCGTAGGAATCGATGCGTGCCGCATTCGCCATGCCGCGGGCCGCCGAGTTGAACCCGGAGGCGGCGATGGTGCCGGCCACGTGCATCGCGTGTTCGTCGGTGGCGGGGCCGTTCTTGTTGACCAGCCGCGAGCCGGCGGAAAATTCCTGATGGGTCGGGCGGCCGCCGGCGGCATCCCACACGCCGACGGTGAGCCCCGCGCCATTGAGCGAATAAGGCGAGGTGCTCAACAGGTTCGCGCCCGTGCTGATGGCCGCGTTGGTGTTCAATGTGGTGAGATAAACCGGCTCCTCACCCTTGAAATCGATCAGTTCCTGCGTGCCGCCGCCAGGCTTCTTGAATCGCAGCGGCAGCCCCATGGCGCGTCCTTTGGCGCGTGCGGAGGCGAGTCTCCGGTTTTCGATCTCCGTGATCCTTGCGGCGATCCTCTCGCGATCGGCCGGACGGGACAGGCTGAGCGCGGGATCCGCGAGAACATCGGCGATTTCCTCTTGGGCGGAAACAAGGGTGGTGCATGCCAGCAAGATGGTGGCCGCTACGGAGTAGGGGTTCGTTCTCATGTGTGACGGAAGCAGACAATGAATTGATTCCGAGCAAGGTCAATCCACCAGGCAGACCGGGATTCGACGATCTGATGACGGTGAATCTACCTTGCGACGGGCCTGAGGGCAACGGCAGGAAAGCACGCGCGGAATAGACGGCTTCGACGCGGGTGCTCCATCCGGCCGGTTGAATTGACCATGTAGAGCGATCTGGAGTTGCCTTGCGATGGCTGCTTTTCAAGCATGCGCGGGAACTTCAAGCCCGACAACCCATGTCCCACCATACCTTCATCGCCGTCGATCTCGGCGCGGGCAGCGGCCGCGTGATCGCCGCCACCGCCGATTCGCATAAAATCGAACTCGAGGAAATCCACCGCTTCGACAATCCCGGCACCGACTTGCCCGGCGGATCGTTCTGGAACCTGATCGGCCTCTACCGCGAGATTCTCGAAGGACTGCGCCGCGCGGTCGAGCGCCACGGCGATTCGATCGTCTCGATCGGCATCGACACCTGGGGTTGCGACCACGGTCTGTTAGGCCCGGACGGCAGCCTGTTAGGGATGCCGCACCAATACCGCGACTCGCGCCACGAAGGGATGCCGGAGGCGATGCACGCGCTGATGCCGGAGGCGGAAATCTACGCCCACACCGGGATCAAGACGAACTTCTACAACAGCTCGCTGCACCTGCTGGCCGAGGCGCGGAAAAACAACCCGGCACTCATGCACGCCGCCAGCCTGTTGTTCGTGCCCGACCTGCTTTCCTACTGGCTCACCGGCCGCCGCGCGGTCGAGCGCACCATCGCCTCGACCTCGCAACTGCTCGACCCGCGCAGCGGCGACTGGTCCTGGGAGGTGATCGACGCGCTCGGCCTGCCGCGCGGCATCTTCGGTGAAATCGTCGCGCCCGGCACCGTGCTCGGACCGCTGCGCGACGAAGTGGGCGCGTTCATCGGCAAGTCCGGCATCCCGGTGGTCGCCGTGGCCAGCCACGACACCGCATCGGCCGTGGCCGGCATCCCGATGAAGGGCATGGGCAACCTGTGGCTCTCGTCCGGCACCTGGTCGATCATGGGCATCGAGGCCGCCGAACCGGTCACCACGCCCGAAGCGCTCGCCGCCGGATTCGGCAACGAACTCGGCGTGCAGGGCAGCGTGCGGTGTCTCAAGAACATCTCCGGCCTGTGGCTCATCCAGGAGTGCAAGCGCCAATGGGAACTCGACGGCGACAGCCCGGACTACGCCGAAATGGCCGCCATGGCCGACGACGCGGAGCCGTTCACCGCGTTCATCGATCCCGACGATCCGGTGTTTGCCAGTCCCGGCGGCATGCCGGAAAAAATCCGCGCCTGGTGCGAAAAGTCCGGCCAGCCCGTGCCGGCCGACAAGGGGGCGATCCTGCGCGTGGCCACCGACTCGCTGGCGATGAAATACCGCAGTGTTTTCGAAAACATCAAATCGCTCACCGGTTTCGATTTCCAACGCCTCCACGCCGGCGGCGGCGGCACGAAAAACGAACCGCTCAGCCGCGCCACCGCCAATGCGCTCGGCATCGAGGTGGTCGCCGGACCGGTCGAGGCCACCTCCTGCGGCAACGTCATCATCCAGATGCTCGCCACCGGCCATCTCACCGATCTCGACGCGGGCCGCGAGCTGATCCGCCGCTCGTTCGACTTCCGCATCTATCAACCGCAGGACATCGCGGCATGGGATGAGGCTTACGGGAGTTTCCGCAAAGTGATCGGACAATTTCCATAAGGACTTCGGCCCGCATTG
>DATISV010000010.1:0-3124 GCA_035468505.1 Luteolibacter sp.
CTCGCCGGACTCGACGATTTTCCCGCGGTGCATCACGGCGATGCGGTCGGCGAGATAGCGGATCACGGCGAGGTCATGGGAAATGAAGAGCATGGTGAGGTGCAACTCGCTCTGGAGCCGGCGCAGCAGGTTGAGGATCTGCGACTGGATCGAGACATCGAGCGCGGAGACCGGTTCGTCGGCGATGATCAGCTTGGGTTCGGGCGCGAGGGCGCGGGCGATGGCGATGCGCTGGCGCTGGCCGCCGGAGAACTCGTGCGGATAGCGGCGCATGTGGCGCGGCGAAAGTCCGACGGTTTCCAACAGCTTGCCGACACGGTCCTGGAGCGCCTGGCCTTTGAGTTTCGGATGGCGCTGTTGCAATGCCTCGCTGAGCGCGGAAAAGACGGTGAGCCGTGGGTTGAGCGAGGCATAGGGATCCTGGAAGATCATTTGGAAATCGAGCCGGTGGCGGCGGATTTCGTGGCGCGGCAGGGCGGTGAGGTCGATTTTCCCGAGCCGAACGCTGCCGCTGTCCGGCGGCAGCAACTGCATGATGATGCGCGAGAGCGTGGACTTGCCGCAGCCGGATTCGCCGACGAGTCCGAGGATCTCGCCTTGGGCGATGGTGAGGGAAACGCCGTCCACCGCGACCACGCGTTCGCGGCCCTTGTGGAAGGTTTTGCGGATGTCGGTGAGTTCGAGCATGGCGTGCGATGAAGCGGATTTTATGCCACGCACCGTGCGTGCGGCTGGTGAGCGGTGTCAAGTGGCGGCGCAGGCTGGCGTGAAACTTCCATGCATGAATCCCGGGAGTGGGGGCGCGTTCCTGCATTCGATGGTTGATTGGCGGTCGGATGAATTCAGGATTCCGCCAATGAACCTGATTCACAGGCTGCTGGCACTCGGCATGATCCCGCTGTTCTGCACGGCCGCGCCGGCCGAAGAGAAGCGGATGAACATCGTCCTGCTCTATGCGGACGATCTCGGCTACGGCGACCTTGGTTGCTACAATCCCGCTTCGAAAATCCCCACGCCGCAGCTTGACCGCCTGGCCAGCGAGGGCTTGCGCTTCACCGATGCCCACAGTTCGTCGGGCATCTGCACGCCATCGCGCTACGCGCTGCTGACGGGGCGCTCGCACTGGCGGGATTTCCACGGGATCGACCGCGGCTTCGATCCGCCGTTCTTCAAGCCGGGCCAGCTCACCCTGCCGGAAATGATCAGGAGCCGCGGCTACACCACCGCCTGCATCGGCAAGTGGCACCTCGGCATGGATTGGAAATCGATCCGCAAGCCCGGCAGCCCGCCGGCCTCGAAGAAACACGACGATTTCGACTGGAGCCGGCCGATCCGCGGCGGCGCGGTGGATCATGGCTTCGATTATTACTTCGGCGACAATGTGATCAACTTTCCTCCCTACACCTGGATCGAGAACGACCGTGTGCTTGCCGTGCCCGACAACACGTTAAAGAAGACCCCGCAGAACACCAAGGAAGGGCACTGGGAATGCCGCGAGGGTCCGGGACGCTCGGACTGGGATTTCTATCAGATCCTGCCGACCCTCACCGAAAAGGCGGTGGAATACATCCATGCGCGCAAGGACGGGGACAAACCCTTCTTCCTCTATTTCCCGCTGCCATCGCCCCACGCGCCGATCGTTCCGACCGATGAGTTCGACGGCCGTTCCAAAGCCGGTCCGTATGGCGACTTCGTGGTGCAGACCGACGACTCCTGCGGCCGCCTGCTCAACGCCCTGCGCGAGACCGGACTGTATGAGAACACCATCATCCTCTTCACCGCCGACAACGGTGCCGAGGCATACGCCTATCCGCGCGACGAGAAATACGACCACTGGTCGTCCGACCCGCTGCGCGGGCTCAAGCGCGACATCTACGAAGGCGGTCACCGGGTGCCGACCTTGCTCAAGTGGCCCGGCGTGACCCAGCCCGGCAGCGTCACCGGCGCGCTGTTCTCGCAGGTGGACCTGATGGCGACGCTCGCCGCGTATCTCGGATATGAATTGCCGCGCGAATCCGCCGAGGACTCACACGATTTCCTGCCCTACCTGCGGGGCGAGGAGAAGGTATCGCCGCGCACCACCCTGGTCCACAACACCTACAAGGACCGCTACGCCATCCGCCATCACGAATGGCTGTTGGTGGACCATCCCACAGGGACCGACCGCCAGCCGCCGGCGGCATGGATGGAAAAACACAAGGTGCCGCCCTACACCGGTTTGGATGCGGGGCTTTACAACCTGAAGGAAGACCTCGGGCAGCGCCACAACCTTGCCGGAAAGCACCCGGAAAAAGTCGCCGAATTGCGGGAAATGCTGAAATCGATCCGCAACGGCAAACACACCGCGCCGCGATTGGCGGAGTGAGTTGCCGCTCCCTGACTTTGTTATCGTGCCCCCCGATTTGCGGGCACGCCAAAACTCTGGCGGAGCGGCGCGGGCTTTGATAGATTGCCGCGCCATGGAAGAAGCCAAGCCGTCCGCAGCCCGCAAGGTGGAGCCGCTGCTTGGCTGGGTGGCGCTGTTGTTGTTGTTGGTCGGGTGTTTCTTCGTGCTGCGGCCGTTCATGACGGCGCTGATGTGGGCGATCATCCTGACCTATTCGCTGTATCCGCTGCAGCGCCTGTTCACGCGCTGGTTCCGGGGCTCGCGCACGCTGGCGGCCTGCCTCGTTACCTTGACGGTGGCGGTGTTTTTCGCCGGACCGGTGGTGCTCATCGGCGTGAGTCTCGCACAGGACGGGAAGGAACTGGCGGTGGCGACGCGCGATTGGTTCATGGCCGCGCCGGAGGAGCCGCCGGGCTGGGTTTCCGGCGTGCCGGTGCTGGGCGACGAACTGGACGGCTACTGGCGGGCGTTCGCCGAGGACCGCAACCGCTGGATCGAGGAACTCGACGAGGCGCTTAAAACGAAGCCGCCGCGGCCGGAAACCGACGGCGGAATGATGCTGCGCGAGGCTCCGGAGCCACGCGGCGGGGCGGCGATAGGAGAAACCTCGGATGGCGCGGAAGAGGGCCGTGAATCGCCACAACTGGTGATGATGATCGGCAAG
Source organism: Luteolibacter sp. (assembly GCA_035468505.1). Classification (GTDB taxonomy): domain Bacteria; phylum Verrucomicrobiota; class Verrucomicrobiia; order Verrucomicrobiales; family Akkermansiaceae; genus Luteolibacter. The sequence goes on from DATISV010000010.1 coordinate 3,051, forward strand.
GTCCTTGTGTGGGCGAAGTCGGGTCTGATCACGGCCGGCCTGGCGGTGGGGCAGGGGGTGACGCAGGTGTTGCT
>DATISV010000011.1:0-6864 GCA_035468505.1 Luteolibacter sp.
CATTTACGATGGCGCGCCGGTGCATGTCAGCGAGGGCGATGTGATCTATCACGGGCCGATGGGCACCGGAGCCTATCAATCGATCGTTCATGAATCCGCGCGGATGAGGGCGCTGCGGGGACGGCATGACCATTGGTTGGCGCGGCTGGCCTTGGCGGCGGCCGGGTTTCTCGCACATCATCTGCGGGCTTGGGCGAGGGCGCGCAGGGTTTTCACTCTTCGCGGAAGGCGCAGGCACACGCCACGGGAACATTTCACCGAATGGGAACTGCCGGATCGCTGGCGCGATAAATTGTTGGATCGATTGACCGCCGATGGCTGGCGTTCATGCGGCGTGACTTCGGCCTGGGATGTGGAGAAAGACGGAGTGCAATTGCTGCTCGCCACCGAGCGCGGCGAGCGTGGCACGGCCAACACCCTGGTGCGGATGAGCGGAACCCCGGTGGAGTTGCCGGAATACATCAGTCCGCCGTCAGACGAGTGATTTTGTTAGAACGAACGCCGCGGTGAGCAGGACCAGCAGCGCGAAGCCGCGGCGCAGCGTGCGCTGGGGCAGGAGGCCGGCGAATTTGCCGCCGATGACGACGCCGGCGGCGGCGATGATCGAGAAGGTGGCGGCAATTTTCCAATCGATGGCTCCGGTGCCAAGATGACCGGCGAAACCGGCGGCGGAGTTGCAGGCGATGATGGCGAGCGAGGTGCCGGTGGCCAGCGGCAGCGGGAGGCGCGCGAATTTTACCAATGCGGGCACCAGCAGGAAACCGCCGCCGACGCCGAGGAATCCGGTCAATACGCCCACGCCACCGCCGGCGAGCAGGCAGCGCACAGGCCGGCACTCGGGCGCGGGGGCGACCGCGGCATCGCTGCCGCGGAGCATGCGCACGGCCACTGCCACCATGATGACGGCGAAGATGATCATCAACGCTGCGGGAGATACCATGGGGGTGAGTTGGGCTCCCGGGACAGCTCCGGCGGCTCCAGCAAGCACGAACATCGCGGCCGCCCGGACGTGCAGGGCACCCGAGCGCATGCGTTGGAGAGCACCCACGAAGGCGGCGCTGCCAACCACCAGCAGGCTGAGCGGCACCGCCTCGCGCGGCGGCACTCCGGCCAGGTGGACCAGCACCGGCAGCGTCAGGATGCTGCCACCCGCACCGGTCAATCCGAGCGAGAGGCCGATCAGCACCGCGCCGAGCCATGCCAGCGGGTTCATGGCTTGGATTCTGGCGGCACGGTGATTTTCCAGATCCCGCGAAGGTCGTTGAGCGAGTAGCCGCGGGCGCGGTCGTTCGGGTAGGATTGGGCGATGGCCTCGCGGGTGGCGGCGGCCACGTCGTCATCGCTGCCGTGGCATTGCAGGCAGAGTGGCTGCGTGATGATGATCGGAATCCTGACGGTGGTGGTTCCATCGGCCGCCGCTTTCACTGAGGGTTGCAATTGGCGGCTGGCTTGGATTTCCGTGCGAAAACGATCGATGGCCGCCAGGTCGTCGCCGGTGGCTTCCTGCGCGGGATTGCGCGGGCGGTCGCTGAGGCGGACGATGTCCAGGTGTTTGCGCACGGCCACCTCGCGGGTGATTTCGCCGGCGCGCTCCGCACATACCGGGATGGCGGCGAGGGGTCCGCCTTTTTCCAGTGCCGCGGCCAGTTCCGCAGAAAGCAGGGCGAAAGCTTCCTGCGCGGATTCCTTGGCCAGAGGCAGGGCATCGGCACGCGGAGCCGGCTTGGCGAGTGTCGCCTTTTCGCAAGCGGGCAAAGCGAGGAGCAGACAGGCGGCGAGGGTGCGTGTCATGTGGTGAGAGCGCTGGGGATGTCGGCGAAATCGCCGTCCACATAAATCACGTCGATGCCTTTCGAGGCGAGGAATGAGGATGCCATGGCCGCGCGGACGCCGCTGCCGCAGTGGACGTGCAAGGGGCTTGCAGCCGGTATTTCATCGAGGCGCGCGGCGAGCCGGGTGTGGGCGATGTTCGTTGCGCCTTTGACGTGGCGGGCGTCGAATTCATCCGCGCGTCGGACGTCGAGCACGATGGCGTCGGCTGTTAGATCGTGGGTGGAAATGCGGCGGAGAGAGGTGGTCAACGAAGCGGCTTCCAACGCCTCGCTGGCGGGAATCCAGCCGTCCACATGGTCGAGGCCGATGCGGATCAGTTGCCTAACAGCCTCGTCCACCTGATTGTCATTTTCCACGGCTAACAGAATGTGCGCATCCTCATCGAGATAGGAGCCGGCCGCGACGGGCAGCATGCCGCCCTTGAGCGGGGCGTGGAGCGCTTGATTGAGATGCTTTTCGGCGAATGCCGCGCGCTCCTCGCGCAGGTCGAGGATCGCCGCCTTGCCGAGCCACTGGTCGAGTTCCGCGGCGGCAACGCGGCGGGGCTGCGGCAGCTTGCCATCGGGCAGCAAGGCGGGGCCGAGTTTGTTGTCGCGTTTCATCCGCGCGAAGTAGAGCGGCGGCTCGGGCTGGCCGCTGAGGATGTGTTTCACGAAATCGTCCTCGCCGGCGGTGAGCGCCTCGCAGAAGGCGGAGTTGAACTTGCGCTCGTAGTCCATCACGCTCACCGGCACCGCGCCGAGCGACTTGCCGCAGGCGCTGCCCGCGCCGTGGGCGGGAAGAATCTGGAGGTGGCCCGGAAGATCCGCCGTGGCGCGCAGGCTGGCATACAAGGTGCGCGCGCCCGGTTCCATCGCCCCGGACTGGCCGGCGGCGCTCTCCAGCAAATCGGGCCGGCCGACGTCGCCGACGAAGATGAAGTCGCCTGTTAGAAAGGCCAGCGGTTGGTCCGCCCCACCGCCGTGATCGGTGACGAGGAAGCTCATGTGCTCGGGCGTGTGGCCGGGCGTGAGCAATGCTTTGAACGTGATATTGCCGATCCGGAATTCATCGCCGTCTTTGAGAAACTTCGCGGAGGAATGGCCTTTGGCCCACTCGAACTGCCAGTCGGGGCCGCCTTCCGCGGAGAGATAAGCGGTGACGCCGTGGCGTTCGACGAGTTCGCGGGCGCCGCCCAGGTAGTCGGCATGGATGTGGGTTTCCGCCACCGCGGTGATGCGGAAGTCATTATCCTTCGCCACTTGAAAATAGCGGTCGAGGTCGCGTTCGGGATCGACGATGATCGCCTCGCCCGTGCGCTGGCAGCCGATGAGATAGGCGTTTTGCGCCAGCGCGGAATCGGTGATTTGTCTCAGGAACATGGCTGTGATGGGGTGGGGGATTTCACACGGAACAGGAGGTCACGTTGCGACCGCCGCACTCGACCTTGTTCCATGGCATTTTCGACAGCAGGATGGCGAGTCCGCACCAACCGGTGGCACCGGCCATGGTCAGGCCCGCGCCGAGAAACGCCGGCAGCAGCGCGAAATTCTTGTTTACCGTCAGCGCCAGCACCGAGCCAGTGAGCGCGAGCAGACCGATGATCAATTGCACCTGGCGCATCAGTGGCAGGCGGTTGTGCGAGGAGTGTTCGAGCGGCAGCCCGGCGGATTCCCAGGCCAGCACGCCGCCGTCGAGGATGGCGAGGTTTTCACAACCGGCGGCCCGGAGCTTTTGGACCGCCTGCTCGGCGCGCTTGCCGCTGCGGCAGATCACCACGCAGCTTTCGGCTCCGGCGGTCACCGCCTTGGCCAGCGCGGGATCCAGTTGGTCGAGCGGCATCAGGCGCGAGCCGGCGATGTGCATTTCCTCATGTTCCACCGGCGTGCGGACATCAATCAGCGCCACGCGGGTGCCGGATTGGAGACGCTCGTGGACTTGCTTGGCCTGGATTTTCATCGGTTTCGGTAGGGAATTGGGGTTCACGCCGATGAATAAATAACCACATATTCATACTTGCAACAATTTTTTTTCCGGGTAGTTTCACAGCGCGATGAAACTCGATGCGCAACAACTCGAACGGGTGGCGAACCTGTTCCGGGCCTTCGCCGAAGGCACCCGGCTGGCGATCATCCAGGAACTCAAGGAGGGCGAGCTGACGGTTTCGGAAATCGTCGAGCGGCTGACGACCAGCCAGGCGAATGTTTCCAAGCAGCTCAAGCTGCTGCACGACGCCGGCCTTTTGACGCGCCGCAAGCAGGGGACGCAGGTGCTTTATCAGATCGCCGACCCGATGGTGTTCGAGCTGTGCCGCACGGTTTGCGACAAGCTGAACCGCGACGCGGTAAGGCCGGCGAAGCTGCGGTTTTAGGGTCGGACGCCGATGCCGAGCAGGGTTTGAAAATGCGGCGGCGCGGTTTCGCGGTCGGCGACGATCGTCTCAATGCCGGTGAACCCCGCGTGTTCGAGCATGCCGGCGAGTTCGCTTTCGGAGAAGCCGAGCCAGCGGTCGGCGTAGAGTTCGCGCGCCTCGTCGAACTGGTGCTGGAGGAGGTCGAGCACGATCAGGCGACCTCCGGGTTTGAGGATGCGGAACGCGGAATCGATGGCGCGCTGCGGGTGTTCGGCGTGGTGGAGGGCCTGGCTGAGGACGGCGAGATCGAGCGAGGCATCGTCGATCGGCGGCTCCTCGATGTCGCCGAGGCGGTATTCGAGGTTGGCGAGGCCGTTTTGTTTGGCGAGCGCTTGGCCGTATTCGACCATTTTCGGCGAGAGGTCCACGGCGATGACCTTTTCGGCACGCTGGGCGAGGAGTTGCGAGAGCGTGCCCTCGCCCGCGCCGAGATCGGCGACGATGTGGTAGTTGAGGATTTTCAACAAGGCCTCGGCGAGCGCCTTCCACGAGCGGCCCGGCACGTAGTCCTTGCCGAAACGCCCGGCGAGTTCATCAAAGTAGGCGCGCGTCTGGTCGCGGCGCTTGCGCAGCAGGTGGCGCAGCGCGGCGCGGTCGGCCTCGAGTTCCGGCACCTCCTCGGCGGCCTTGCGCGCGAGTTTCATCAGATCCGGCGCGGCGGTGGAGGTGTAGATGTTGTTTTTGCCGCTGCGCTCGTCGCTGACCAGGCCGGCGGTCTTGAGCTGCGAAAGCTGGGTGGAAATCCGGCTCTGACCCATGCCCAGGATTTCCTGCAATTCGGCTACGGACAGGGCTTCGCTGCCCAGCAACATGAGGATTCGCAGCCGCGTCGGGTCCGACAGCAATTTCAGGGATTTGAGCATTGACGACATCGCGGGTCGGTTTTATCAACGCATCACGATTTGACGATACGAAAATCAACCACCTCCATGAATTCCTACATTTTTTCCTCCGAATCCGTTGGTGAGGGTCACCCTGACAAAGTGGCCGACACCATTTCCGACGCCATTTTGGACGCCTGCCTTGCCATCGATTCCAAGAGCCGTGTGGCCTGCGAAACCTTTGTGAAAAGCAACGTGGTCGTCGTGGGTGGCGAAATCACCATCCCGAAAATCGGGCAGAAGCCGATCGGCTCGGTGATCAACATCGAGAAGATCATCCGCGACGCGGTGCGCGGCATCGGCTACGTGAACGACGACGACGTTTTCCACGCCGACCGCATTTTCATCAACAACTACCTGACCACGCAGTCGCCCGACATCGCGCAGGGCGTGGACGCCAAGAAAGCCGACGGCAAGAAACACGGCGAGCAGGGTGCGGGAGACCAGGGCATCATGTTCGGATACGCCTGTGATGAAACGCCGGAACTGATGCCCGCGCCGATCATCTTCGCGCACCGCCTTGGCCGCGAGCTGACCCGCATCCGCAAGGCCGGCAAGCTCGCCAAGTGGCTGCGTCCCGATGCGAAATCGCAGGTCGCGGTTGAGTACGTCGATGGCAAGCCGACGCGCATCGTCAACGTGGTCATCTCCACCCAGCACGCCGCGGATGTGAGCCACGCCACCATCGAGAAATTCTGCATCGAGCAGGTGATCAAGAAGGTGCTGCCGAAAAACATGCTCACCAAGGACACCGAGTATCTCATCAACCCGACCGGCAAGTTTGTTGTCGGCGGTCCTCAAGGCGACTCCGGTCTCACCGGCCGCAAGATCATCGTCGATACCTACGGCGGCATGGGCCGCCACGGTGGCGGTGCCTTCTCCGGCAAGGATCCATCCAAGGTGGACCGCTCCGCCGCCTACATGGGCCGCTGGGTTGCCAAAAACGTGGTGGCCGCCGGCCTCGCGAAAAAATGCGAGATCCAGTTTGCCTACGCCATCGGCCACCCCGAGCCGCTCAGCGTGCATGTGGACACCTTCGGCACCGGCAAGTTCAGCGACGAGAAGATCCTCTCCGCCATTCTCAAGGTGTTCTCGTTCAAGCCCGCCGACATAGTGAAGCAGCTCAAGCTGCTTCGCCCGATCTACAGCAAGTCCACCAACTACGGCCACTTCGGCAAAGACGACAAGGAACTGACATGGGAGGCCACGGACAAGGTGGCCGCGCTCAAGCGGGCGGTCGGTTGAACAATCTGTCGGACTAGTCAGACTGGTCCGACATGTCAGACAACAATTTCAAATAACAACATGAGCTTCACAGACTACAAAGTAAGAGACATCGGCCTCGCCGAATTCGGAAGAAAGGAAATCGAGATCGCCGAGCACGAGATGCCGGGCCTGATCGCCACCCGCGAGAAATACGGCAAGGAAAAGCCGCTGCAGGGCGTGCGCGTCATGGGCTCGTTGCACATGACGATCCAGACGGCGGTTCTGATTGAAACGCTGCGCGATCTCGGTGCCGACGTGCGCTGGGTTTCCTGCAACATCTTCTCGACTCAGGACCATGCCGCAGCAGCCATCGCAGCGGCGGAAATCCCGGTTTTCGCCTGGAAGGGCGAGACACTGGAAGAATATTGGTGGTGCACCTGGCAGGCCCTGCAATTCCCGGTGGCCTTGGCCCGCAACTCATCGTCGATGATGGTGGCGATGCCACGCTGCTCATTCACAAGGGCTTCGAAATGGAGAATGGTTCCGACTGGA
>DATISV010000012.1:0-2631 GCA_035468505.1 Luteolibacter sp.
GGGAGCGCCGGTTTGGGATTTCAACTTGAGGATGCGGGCGGGACGCCCGCGCTCCCCTTATTCCGCGCTGAGGGAGATGGTGGTTTCCTCCACCTTGCCCTCGCCTTCGGCATCGGCGATCTTTTGATCGCGGAGCCAGGCACGGCGTGACATTTTCACGCGGCCGCGCTCGTCCACGCCGAGGCACTTGGCGGTGATCGTGTCGCCCTTCTTGACGACATCCTCCACCTTTTCGGTGCGGCCTTCGGCCAGCTCGGAGACGTGGATCAGGCCGTCCTTGCCGGGCAGCACTTCCATGAACGCGCCGAATGCGGTGATGGAGACGACCTTGCCGGTATAGACCTGGCCGATTTCGATCTCCTGGAACATGCGGTCGATCATCTCCTTGGCGCGGTCGAGACCGGCCTGCTTGGAGGCGTAGATGTGCACGGTGCCGTCGTCCTCGATGTTGATCTCGGCGCCGGACTCGGCCTGGATGGCCTTGATGTTCTTGCCGCCGGGGCCAATGAGTTCGCCGATGCGGTCGGCCGGGATCTTGACGCTGACGATGCGCGGGGCGTGCGGGCTGAGTTCCGCCGGGGCGGCGATCGCCTCGGCCATCTTGTCGAGGATCGTGCCGCGCGCGTCCTTGGCGATGCGGACGGCCTCTTCAAGGATCGGCAGCGGGAGACCGGGCAGTTTGAGGTCGAGCTGGTAGCCGGTGACACCTTGGCTGGTGCCGCAGAGCTTGAAGTCCATGTCGCCGTAGAAGTCTTCGGAACCGATGATGTCGAGCAGGCACTTGTGCTCCTTCATCGAGCCGTCGTCGTTCCACTCGGTGACGAGGCCGACGGAGATGCCGGCGACCGGGCGGATGAGCGGCACACCGGCGCTGAGCAGCGACATGGTGCCGGAGCAAACGGACGCCATCGAGGTGGAACCGTTGGATTCGGTGACTTCCGAGGAAACGCGGATGGCGTAGGGGAAGTCCTCGACGCTCGGGATGACCGGTTCGATCGAACGCTCGGCGAGCGCGCCGTGGCCGATCTCGCGGCGGTTGAGGCCACCCATGCGGCCGGTTTCACCCACCGAGAACGGAGGGAAGTTGTAGTGCAGGATGAAGCGCTTCTCGCTCTCGCCACCGGCATAGTTGTCCATGAACTGCTTCTCGTCGGCAGGGGCGAGCGTGCAGATGGCCAGCGCCTGCGTTTCGCCGCGGGCGAAAATGGCGGAACCGTGCACGCGCGGCAGCGGGCTGCTTTCCGCATAGAGCTGGCGTAGATCGCCAATCTTGCGGCCGTCGGCGCGCACGCCCTTTTCCATGATGGAAACGCGGAACGCCTTTTTCTGGAGGTATTCGAACGCCTGCTCGATGTCAAAGTCGGTCGCTTCCGGAGCACGCTCCTTGATGGCCGTTTCCACTTCGTCGCGCAGCGCGCCAACCTTTTTCGCGCGCTCGGTCTTGTTGGGCGCGTAGATGGCGCCCTCGATGCGGTCGCCGGCGATTTCGTAGGCGATTTCGAGCAGGTTTTCCTTGGCGAGCACCGCTTCGAAGTCGCGCTTGGGTTTGCCCGCGAGCTTGATCAGTTCTTCCTGGGCTTCGACGAGCTTGGTGACTGCGGTTTGGGCAAACTTGAGCGAGGCGATGAAGTCTTCTTCGGGAAGTTCGTCCGCAGCTCCCTCGATCATGATGACGTCGTTCTTGTTGCCGACGTAGATCAGGTCGAGGTCGGAGTTTTCGCGATCGTCGTGGGTCGGGTTGATGACGAATTGTCCGTCCACGCGACCGACGCGCACCGCGCCGATCGGGCCGGCGAAGGGAATGTCGGACAGGCAGAGGGCGGCGGAGGCGCCATTCATCGCGAGCACGTCGGCGTCGTTTTCACCATCTGCGGAAAGCAGGATGGCGATGATTTGCGTGTCGTAGAAATAACCTTTCGGGAAGAGCGGCCGCAGCGGGCGGTCGGTCATGCGGCAGGTGAGGATTTCCTTCTCGGTGGGGCGGCCTTCGCGCTTGAAGTAGCCACCGGGGAAAACGCCGGCGGCGGAGGCTTTCTCCTTGTACTCGACGGAGAGCGGGAACCAGGTCTGCCCGGGTTTCACCTTGGTGGCGGATACGGCGGTGACGAGGATGATGGTGTCACCGCAGCGGACGGTGACGGCACCGTCGGCGAGTTTGGCAATTTTGCCGGTTTCGAACGTCATCGGATTGGTTCCGACTTCGCTCGTGAGTGTATGGATATTCATGTTCTTCTGTTTTTCTTCTTCTTTTTGCTGTGCGGACGGCCCACTCGGCGGGATTGCCGTGCGGGCATTCGGTTTTTCGGAACGGCATCCATGGCTCCGAATGATCGGAGGCATGTGGGATGGGTTCCGCAGAGCGGGCGGCTCGCTTCGAGAGCCCGCTCCGTTTCGCGAGACAGCCACGGGTGTTTCTCCCGTGGCTGCCTTGCGGAAAGTGTTTAGTGGCGGAGTCCGAGGCCCTTGATGACCTCCTGGTATTTCTGCTCGGAGCCCTTCTTGATGAAGTCCAGCAGCTTGCGGCGCTGGGAAACAAGGGTCAGCAGGCCGCGGCGCGACGAGAAATCCTTTTTGTGGATATTCAGGTGATCCGTAAGGTGGAAGATCCGCTGGGTGAGCAGCGCCACTTGA
>DATISV010000013.1:0-3877 GCA_035468505.1 Luteolibacter sp.
GCTGCAACAGCTGGAGGTGTTCGCTTCGATGACCTTCGCGCGACGCTTCCTGGTGATGATCGGAGTGAGCGCCACCTTCGTGCTGGCGGGCGTGCATTGGCATGGCACTCGGCGCGATCCGGTGGCGCGGGCGGCACTGCAATGGTTCCTGCTTTCGTGGCTGCTGGGCACCGGTTTGTTCGCACTGTTCATCCTGCTGCCGCAGACCTTCGGGGTGAACACCACTCCGCTGCAGGGTTACGCGTTTCTCCTGTTCCTTCTGGTGTATGGCGGGCTGGCATTCGGCATACTGCGCTACCGGCTCTTCGATCTTGGCGCGTGGTGGCGGCGGGTGGCGGTGTGGACACTCTCGGTGCTGGTGCTTATCCTGCTGGACGCGTTTTTCCTCTTCGGCCTGCACTTGTCCACCGCGGTATCGTTCTCGCTCGCGCTGCTCGTGTGCGGTGCGCTGTGGCTGCCGCTGCGCGCCTGGGTGTGGCACCGCTTTGCCATGCGGCGGGAAAAACCGGGCGGCGATGTGTTCGGACGCGTGATGGACATCGCACTGGCGCCTTCCGGCACCGCGCGGGAGAAACTCTGGCGCGATCTGCTGGTCTCGGTCTTCGATCCGCTCGGAGTCGAGCGCGCGGACCCCGCCCCGGACATGATTTTGTTAGAACGCGACGGCCAGGCGATGACGATCCCCGCGGTAGGCGCGCTTCCGGCCTTGCGGCTCGAATACGCGCGTGGCGGACGGACGCTTTTTTCACCGCAGAATGCCACGCTGGCGGGGGAAATGGTTTCCATGCTGCGTCACGGCATGGAAAGTGTGACGCTCTACCAAAAAGGCATGCTCGAGGAACGGGAGCGCATTGCAAGGGACGTGCACGACAACATCGGCGCGCAACTACTCTCCGCGCTCCATCACCGCGAGGCCGCACGCAAGGATGAGATGATCCGTGAAGCGCTGGCGGATCTGCGCGACATGATCAACAACCTGACTTCGAGCGGGCTGTCGCTGGAGGAAACACTGGCGGAACTCCGCGTGGAAACCGCGGACCGCCTGGCTGCCGCGGGCATCGAACTGCAATGGACCTGCGATGAGGGCGGCGCGATGAAACTCGATCCCGCCGCGACGCACGCGCTGCGCTCGATCGTGCGCGAGGCGGTGAGCAATGTGATCCGCCATGCCAGTGCGGCGAGGGTGATGGTGACAGCGCGCGGCGAGCCCGGAGAAGTGCTGCTTATGATCACGGATGACGGTTGCGGATTCGATCCGGCGGCGGATTTTTCCGGAAACGGACTGACGAACATCCGGGCACGCCTGCAACGGCTCGGCGGGACGTTGGAATGGCAAAACACGAACCCGGGAATGCGGCTTGCCCTGCGCCTGCCCGCACGCGATAGCATCGGAAAGCCATGAAACACGCGTTGATTGTCGAAGATGTCCCGGAGACCCGCGAGTGGTTGGCGGGGGTCGTGGTGGAGGCGTTTCCCGGCTGCCGGGTCCGCAGCGCGGGGGATGTGGCGGGTGCGTTGTTGCTGGCGGATGGCGCGGACTTCGATCTCGCGTTGATCGACCTCGGACTGCCGGACGGTTCCGGTATCGACGTGCTGCGTTATCTGGGCGGCAAGGCACCGACGACGGTCACGGTGATCACCACGGTGGTGGGAGACGATACGCACATCGTTTCCGCCCTCTCCGCCGGTGCACAAGGCTATCTCCTGAAAGAACAACCGGCGGAACTGCTGTGCCGGCAGTTGCGGCAGCTCGCACACGGCGTGCCCGCGCTTTCGCCATCGATCGCGCGGCGCATCATGGAGCATTTCCAACGCACCGGTCCGGTGACGGTGGCGGACAGCGATCTGAGCGAACGTGAAAAACAGACGCTGGCTCTCATCGCCCGCGGCTTCCGCAACAGCGAAACGGCCGAGCAACTCGGCATCGCGGAATCCACCGTCGCCAGCCACATCAAGGCGAGCTATCGCAAGCTCGGCATCAGCAGCCGAGCCGAGGCATCGTGGCACGCCACGCGGCTCGGTTTGTGATCGAAAATATCACCCGAAGCGGCTGAGGATCGGCGCGAGATCGGTGGCGGTTTTTTCCGGCCAGTGTTCGCGGGCGGTGAACAGCGCGGTGTCCAGGGCGCGGTGCGACGCGCTTTCGGGCGTGGCCGGGATTTTCGGAATGACGGCGCGCAGCACGCGGCGGGCGACCTCGCTGTTGTGGCGGAGGTTTTCGACCACCGCCTCGACCTCCACCGCCTGCTCGTCCTCCTTCCAGCAATCGTAGTCGGTGACCAGTGCGATGGCGGCCATGGAGATTTCCGCCTCGCGGGCGAGCCGGGCCTCGGGCGCATTGGTCATGCCGATGAGGTCGGCACCCATCATGCGGTGCATCGCGGCTTCGGCACGGGTCGAGAATGCCGGGCCGTTCATGCACAGATAGATGCCGCCATCGTGAAGGTTTTCCGCAACTCCACTGCCCGCCTCTAACAACAACGCCCGCATGTCCGGGCAATAGGGATCGGCGAAACCGACATGCGCGGCGATGCCCCGGCCGAAAAACGTATGTTTCGCCGCGGTGCCGGTGCGGTCGATGAGTTGTTCCGGCACCACCAGATCGCGCGGCTTGAGTTCCTCGCGCAGGCTGCCGACCGCGGTCACGGAAACGAGCCATCGCACGCCGAGCGAGCGCAGCGCCCAGATGTTGGCGCGGTGGTTGATCTCGTGCGGCAGCAGGCGGTGGCCGACACCGTGGCGCGGCAGGAAGAACACTTTGCGCCCCTCCACACGTCCGCCGACAATCTTGTCGGAAGGATCGCCGAAGGGCGTGGTGACGGCGATTTCGGAAAGCTCGTCGAAGCCCTCCATGTCATACAATCCGCTGCCGCCGATCACCCCGATCGATGGCTCAAGTGGCAAGTGGGAATTCACGCGCCCGGTGATATCCGCATGTGGCGGAATGGGAATCCCGAAGTGTGGCGGGGACTATGGGAAATTGGAGATTTGGAATGAGTATATCCGGGTTCAATGATCAGTCACTGGCAGCGGCTCAAACTTGCGAACCGACTCCGCTGTTTTCTCATCGATATCCTTCCACCAACAAACCCTCGACACGCTCGAAGTGGCGGGTGTTGTCGGTAACCAGTGGGAACCCTGCATTCAACGCGGTTGCGGCGATCAAAATGTCGAAATCCCCAATCATCCCGCCACGCGCCCGCAGCGAACGGCGGATTCGGCTGCCCGCACGAGCGACTTCCATGGTCACCGACAATTGGTGGAAGGGAGCAAGGAAATGCTCCGCATCTGCCGCCTGATCGTAGCCTTCCATGAATTCCAGCGCGGCGACCACGGAAATTCCAAATTCCTCGTCGGCATGGGCTTCCAGATACCCGGTCGCGGCCCCCGGTGCCTTTCGCACCCATTCGCGCTGCAAGTGTATGAGAAAACAGGTGTCGAGCAGTTTCACGAGGCTTGCTCTCCTTCCCAAGGCGAGGGGCTGGTCGTGCGCTCTCCCATTCCGGATTCCTCCCACAGCCGCGCCGCCTCCTCGTCGCAGGCGCGGGCCGTTCTCTCTCTCATGGCTGCCAGAATAGAACTTCCACTCGCATCCGCCGGCCCGAATCGGGCACGCCGCACTACCCCGGAAAATGATTCTCCCGCGCGTTTCGCTCGGCGCAACCGCTCATAAGCGTCCAATTCCAAGGAAATGGTTTTCGTCGCCATGCATGGATTCATGCATGGATTGTATGCGCTGTCGAGTTCTTTTCAACGCGGAGATTTCCGATACTTCCCGTCGGTCATGAAAAAATGCGCCGTCCCTTGGCGGGAGCGACGCATTTTTGAGTGATATTGGCTTACCGAATCATTCCATCGCCGCCACCACCCGGACGAC
>DATISV010000014.1:0-5968 GCA_035468505.1 Luteolibacter sp.
CCATCACCGGCGTAAGCCGCTCCGGCCGCGGCGACGTGCCCGGCGTGGACCGCTGGCAAAAGCCTGACTCGCTCGACCTCTCCGGCCATCACGCCGTGATCAACCTCGCCGGCGAACGCATCGACCGCCGCTGGACCGCGGAAAACCGCCGCCGCATCCACGACAGCCGCATCGGCGTGACCCGCCGCATCGTGGAAACCATCCGCGCGCTGCCGGAAAACGAACGGCCGCGCGTGCTCGTCAACACCTCCGCCGTGGGCTACTACGGCGACCGCGGCGACGAGATTCTAACGGAGTCCGCCGCGCCCGGCAGCGGCTACCTCGCGGAGCTGTGCGCGGAATGGGAACAGGCCGCCATGGAAGCCGAGGCACTCGGACTGCGCGTCGTCCGCCCGCGGATCGGCGTGGTATTGGGGCGTGGCGGACCCGCCTTCGCGAAACTCGCCACCGTTTTCAAAACCGGCCTCGGCGGCAAACTCGGTTCCGGCCGCCAATGGATGCCATGGATCCACCTCGACGACCTCCGCGCCGCGCTGGTTCACGCGGTGGTTTCCGAATCGCTGAACGGCCCCGCCAACTGCACCGCCCCGGTGCCCGAGCGCAATGCCGACTTCACCCGCAAGTTCGCCAAAGCCCTGCATCGGCCGGCCATCCTGCCCGTGCCCGGCTTCGCGCTCAAACTCGCGCTCGGCGGCTTCGGCGGCGCGCTGCTCGAAGGCCAGCGCGCCATCCCGGCCGCACTGGAGGCGGATGGCTTCCGCTTCCGCCACCCCACGCTGGAAGCGGCGCTGGAGGAGTTGTTGGAGTGAATGCCACCGGACCGCACGATTGTCCGTTCCGGCATGCCTGGCTTCAGCCTTTGATCTCCAGCAGCATCTGCGGGTTGTTGGTGAACTTCTTGAGGAAGAAAATGAGCCGTTCCATGGCCTCGACCGGCCGGTGACCGGAGAGGCCGCGGCGGATCAGGTGGATCTTGTGCAGCATGTGTCCGGGCAGCAGCAGCTCCTCGCGGCGGGTGCCGGACTTGAAGATGTCCACCGCCGGATAGATATAATTTTCCGCGATCTTGCGGTCGAGCACGAGTTCCATGTTTCCGGTGCCCTTGAACTCCATGAAGATCGCCTCGTCGGCGCGGGAGTTGGTCTGAATGAGGGCGGTGGCGAGGATGGTGAGCGAGCCGGCCTCGCGGGTGTTGCGGGCGGCGGCGAAGAGGCGGCGCGGGACTTCGAGCGCGCCGATGGTGATGCCGCCGGAGCCGATGGCGCGGCCGCGGTGGCCCATGCCGCTGTTGTAGGCGCGGGCGAGGCGGGTGATGGAATCCATCAGCAGGAAGACATCCTTGCCGGCCTCGACGAGGCGCTTGGCGCGCTCGATGGCGAACTCGGCGATGCGGCAGTGGTTGCGCGGGTGCTCGTCGTTGGAGCTGGCGTAGATTTCCGCGCCGGGCAGGGCGCGGCGGAACTCGGTGACCTCCTCCGGCCGCTCGTCCACCAGCAGCACCATGAGGTGCATGGTGTCCTCGTATTTCTCGCGGATCGCCTCGGCGATGTGCAGCAGCAGGGTGGTCTTGCCGGAACGCGGCGGTGAGACGATGAGCCCGCGCTGGCCGCGGCCGACGGGAGCCATGATGTCGAGCACGCGCGTGGTGAAACGCTCGGGCGTGGTTTCGAAGCTGAGCCGCTTGTCGGGATTGACCGCCTTGAGTTCGTCGAAGTGCGGCAGCTTGGCGGCGTCCTCCGGCGGCTGGTCGTTGACGGTGGAAACCTCGACGAGCTGCGGTCCGCGCGGGCCGTTCTGATAGAACCCGTGAATCCACTGGCCGACCCGGAGGTGGAACTTGCGGATGGTTTCCGGAGTGACGAAGATATCGTCGCGCGCCTGCTCGTAGCCTTTTTCCGGCACGCGCAGGAAACCGAAACCCTTGGGGGCGAGTTCGAGCATGCCGTCGCAGGCGGTTTTCTCGCCGCTGAGCTGCGGCGGGTGCGCCGGATGCGGCTGGCGCGGCTCGTTGCCGCCTTGCTCGCCGCGCTGCTGGCCGGACATGCGTTCATGGATGCGCTTCTTGCGCTTTTCCCGGCGGCGCTTGCTGCGGCTTTCGCGCGGCTGGCGGTTGTCGTGGCCGGAGGGAGGTTCGTTGGAGGGAGCAGATTTCCCCTCATCGTCCCTGGACTCGCGCTGGACTACGGGACCACCGCCGGGCACGCGGCCGAAACGCTTGGGCGAGGAATCGGAATCCTCCGACGGACGGGATTCCTCCCGCGGGGCGGGCGCGGGTGGCGGAGCGGGCGCTTCCTGACGGCTGGCGGGTGCCTCCGGTTCGGCGGCAGGCGTTTCCGCCGCTGCGCTTTTGGCAGCCTTTTTCGCGGCTTTTTTGGCCGTTTTCTTCGCCGCGGTCTTCTTGGCGGCGGTTTTTTTGACCGCCGTTTTTTTGGCAGCGGTTTTTTTCGCGGCGCGCTTGCGGGCGGGTTCTTCGGGCACGGCCGCATCGTCGTTGAAGACGTGCGGAAGGGTTTCCTGTTGCTCTGGTTTGCTCATCCTGTGTCAGGGAAATTTTTTGGGGGCGGCGTTCATTCGCCGAGCCGTTCGAGCGCCTCGTCGGCGATCTCGAAATTGGTAAAAACGTTCACGGTGTCGGGGTAGTCGTCGAGTTGGTCGTGCAGCTTGATGATGCGGGTCGCGAAATCGGCGTCTTCGATCACGGTGGGGTTCTGCGCGATGGAGACGAGTTTTTCGGAACTGACGCTGACCCCCGACTCGCGGAGCACGTTGGCCGCGTTGCCGAGCGCGGTCGGCGCGGTGAGGACCACGTGCTCTTCGTCGTCGCTTTCGATGTCGTCGGCACCCGCCTCGATGGCGAGTTCCATGAGTTTCTCGGCATCGATGGCCTCGGCCGGGATGCGGATTTCGCCGCGGCGGTCGAACTGATAGGACACGCTGCCGGGCGTGGCGACGCTGCCGCCGTTCTTGGTGAAAATGGTACGCATGTCCTGGGCGGAGCGGTTCAGGTTGTCGGTGGCCATTTCCACGATGAAGGCGATGCCGTCCGGGCCGTAGCCCTCGTAAGCGACTTCCTGGATGGCCTCGCCGCCGAGTTCGCCGGTGCCCTTCTTGATGGCGCGCTCGATATTTTCCTTGGGCATGGAGACCGCCTTGGCGTTGTCGATGGCGGTGCGGAGCCGGGCATTGGCCGCGGGGTCGCCGCCGCCGGCACGCGCCGCGAGTGCGATTTCATGGGCGCACTTGCTGAATACGCGTCCTTTGACGGCATCGACTCTGGCCTTGATGTGCTTGACCTTGGACCACTTGTTGTGACCGGCCATGGGTGATGATGGATGGGGATTCGGGGTGAATGAATGCGGCCTGCATGCCTTGGTGCGGCACTTGCGCAAGCGCGGAAGGAAATGGGTGAATGCATCCCCTGCGTGGCTTCCGGAGGGAGCCCCCTCGGGGGCGGGTGTGGCCCGGCAGGCCAGGGAAACATCAGGCTCGGCACCGGTTTCGATGGCTCCGTGATACGCAGCCCGGTCGCTCCTACGCGGGGAAACTTGCGGCAGCGCCCCTTGCTTGGCAACCCAAAATTTCCGCCGATCGCCGGGGGACACCACCACCGGCTGCGCGGAAATTTTCAAATTAGCGCCATATCCAAGCAGAGGATGGACCTCCCGGCCCGAAATATGTTCACAGTAGATCGTGAAACCGCACAACGCAGCCCAAACGGGCACATTGGACGCCAACCAGGCGGTGGCCTCGGTCGCTTACCGGCTCAACGAATTCTTCGCGATCTATCCGATCACCCCGTCCTCGCCGATGGCGGAGTTCGCCGACGAGTGGTCGGCCGCGGGCCAGAAGAACCTCTGGGGCGCGGTGCCGAGCGTGGTGGAAATGCAATCCGAGGGCGGCGCCGCGGGTGCCCTGCACGGTGCGCTGCAAGCCGGCTCGCTGAGCGCCTCGTTCACCGCCTCGCAGGGACTGCTGCTGATGATCCCGAACATGTTCAAAATCGCCGGCGAACTCACGCCGTTCTGCCTCCACGTCACCGCCCGCGCGCTGGCCACCCACGCGCTGAGCATTTTCGGCGACCACTCGGACGTGATGGCCTGCCGCCAGACCGGTTTCGCCATGCTGTGCGGCGGCTCGGTGCAGGAGGCGCAGGACACCGCGGTGATCTCGCAGATGGCGACGCTCAAGTCACGTGTGCCGTTCCTGCATTTCTTCGACGGCTTCCGCACCTCGCACGAGGTTTCGAAAATCGAGCTGCTGGAGGACGACGACCTGCGCGCGCTGATCGACCAGGACGCGGTGCTCGCCCACCGCGACCGCGCGCTCACGCCGGACGCGCCGAAAATCCGCGGCACGGCCCAGAACCCGGACGCGTTTTTCCAGGCACGCGAGGCGGGCAATGTGTTCTATCAGAAACTTCCCGACATCGTGAAGGAGGCGATGCGGGCCTTCGGTGAGCGCACCGGGCGCTTCTATCAGCCCTTCGACTACGAAGGCGCGCCGGACGCCGACCGCGTGATCGTCATCATGGGCTCGGGCGCGGAAGCGGTCGGTGAAACCGTGGAGTGGATGAATGAAAACGGCCACAAGACCGGCGTGGTCAAAGTGCGCCTCTACCGTCCGTTCTGCGTCGAGGACTTCGCCGCGGTGCTGCCGAAGAGCGTCAAATCGATCGCCGTGCTTGACCGCACCAAGGAGCCCGGCGCGCTCGGCGAACCGCTTTACCTCGATGTTGCCTGCGCATTGCGCCAGGCGGAAACGCTCGGCCTGCTGGAGAACACGCAGGGCATCCGCGTGATCGGCGGGCGCTATGGTTTGGGCTCCAAGGAATTCACTCCGGCGATGGTCAAGGCGGTGTTCGCCGAACTCGCCAAGGACTCGCCGAAGCGCGACTTCACCGTCGGCATCAACGACGACGTCACCGGCCTTTCGCTCGATTACGATCCGGAGTTCGAGGTCGTCGCCGGCGATGTGAAACAAGCCGTCTTCTTCGGCCTCGGCTCGGACGGCACGGTCGGCGCGAACAAGAACTCGATCAAGATCATCGGCGAGGAAACCGACAACTACGCGCAGGGATACTTCGTCTATGACTCGAAGAAAGCCGGTGCGATGACGGTTTCCCACCTGCGTTTCGGCCCGCGGCCGATCCGTTCGACCTATCTCATCCGGCAGGCCGAGTTCGTCGCTTGCCACCGCTTCGACCTGCTCCACCAGGTGGACGTGCTTGCCTATATCAAGCCCGGCGGCATCCTGCTGCTCAACTCGCCCGGCGATCCGAACGAGACATGGGACCGCCTGCCGCGCGAGATCCAGGAACAGATCATCCTCAAGAACCTCTCGCTCTACGCCATAGACGCCAGCACCGTCGCCCGCAACGTCGGCATGCCGGGCCGCATCAACACGATTATGCAGACGTGTTACTTCGCCATCTCGGGCGTGCTGCCCAAGAACGAGGCCATCGCCCAGATCAAGAAGGCGATTTACAAAACCTACGGCAAGCGCGGCGATGCGGTCGTGCAGCGCAACTACGAGGCCGTGGACGGCACCCTCGAAAACCTCGTGCAGCTCAACTACCCCGACGCCCCCACCTCCACCCATCGTCTCAATCCGGTGGTGCCCGAGGACGCGCCGGATTTCGTCAAACGCGTCACCGCGCTGATGCTCGCCGGCAAGGGCGACCTGCTGCCCGTGAGCGCCTTCCCGGTGGACGGCACCTGGCCGACCGGCACCACCAAGTGGGAAAAACGCAACATCGCCGAGGAAATCCCGGTCTGGGAAACCGACATCTGCATCCAGTGCAACAAATGCGCCATAGTCTGCCCGCACGCCGCGATCCGGCCGAAGATCTATCAGCCGGAATTGCTGGACGGCGCGCCCGCCACCTTCAAGTACTCCGACTTGAAGTTGCGCGAATTCGCCTGCATGAAATACACGCTGCAAGTCGCCGCCGAGGACTGCACCGGCTGCC
>DATISV010000015.1:0-4364 GCA_035468505.1 Luteolibacter sp.
GAAAAAACTGCTTGAGGAAACCCCGGGCGCGTTCGGACCCGGGCAGTTCGAGAATCCGGCCAACCCGCAGGTGCACCGCGAGACGACCGCCGAGGAAATCTGGCGCGACACCGAGGGCGAAATCGACGCCTTCGTTGCCGGCGTCGGCACCGGCGGCACGCTCACCGGCGTTTCCGAGGTGATCAAATCGCGCCGCGAAATGAAAACCTTCGCCGTCGAGCCGACCGCCAGCCCGGTGATTTCCGGCGGCCAGCCGGGGCCGCACATGATCCAGGGCATCGGCGCCGGTTTCATCCCGAAAAACCTCAATGTCGATGTGGTGGACGAAACCGTTCTCGTCACCAACGAGGACGCCTTCGCCATGGCGCAGGAACTCGCCCAGCAGGAAGGCCTGCCTGCGGGGATGTCCACCGGAGCCAATGTCTGGGCCGCCATCCAGGTCGCGAAACGCCCGGAGTTCAAAGGCAAGCGCATCGTCACCGTCGGCTGCTCGTCCACCGAGCGCTACCTTTCCACGCTGCTCGCGGAAAAGGTCCGTGAGGAGGTGGCCCATTTGCCGGTTCACGAGATTTGAGGGCCTTGCGGATACATGACAGCACGGGCATGCGGTCGCCGTATTGCGTGAGCTGTCATGGGAAATTCCATTCGCCCCATCCACCGCCACTTGCTGTGGTTTGCCGCGATTCTGTTTTCCGGTGTCTCCGCACTGGCTGCGGAATCTTCCGATGACGCCGGCCCTTTGCGACCCACGCCGGTCGGCAAGGTCAGTATGACGGGCGGCTTCTGGGGACCGCGGGTCACGCTCAACGCCACCGCCACGCTGCCGCACAATCTGGATTTCATCGAAAAATCCAGGCGCATGGAAATCTTCGACCGCGTTTCCGGTGCCGCGCCCGATTCCACCGTGCGCGACATCGGGGTGGGGGACTCGGACGTCTTCAAGATCATCGAGGGTGCCGCCTACACCCTGCAACAACGCCCGGACATGGTGGATCCGACGACGATCGATGGCTTCGTGAAACGCATCGTCGCCGCGCAACAGGACGATGGCTTGCTTTGTCCGCGCGTAACCATCGATCACCCGGACGATCCGTGGAAGGACCTGCACAAATCGCACGTGCTCTACAGCGCCGGGCATTTGTTCGAGGCGGGCGTGGCGATGCGTGATGCCACCGGCGACCGCAAACTGTTCGATGCATCGCTCCGCTACGCCGATCTGATCGACCGCAGCTTCGGTCCCGGAAAACTGCACGCCGTGCCGGGCCATCAGGGGATCGAACTCGCCCTCGTGCGTCTGCACAATGCGGCCGGCGACTCCAGCTATCTCGATCTATCGAGGTTTTTCCTCGACCAACGCGGCCACATCCACGGCGGTACCGAACGCGTGCGCGGCGAGAAGCCCCGCGCTGCGGATTATATGCAGGATCGCGTGCCATTGGTCGAAGCGGAGGAGGCTGTGGGCCATGCCGTGCGCGCCGGATACACCTATGCCGCGATGGCGGACATCGTCCGCGAGCGGAACGACCCGGCATATCGGAAGGCGCTCGACCGCTTGTGGCGGGATGTGGTTTGGCGGAAGTTGTATCTCACCGGAAGTTCCGCCAGCGCGCAGTATTATGACGAAGGTTATGGCGATCCGTATTATCTGCCCAACGACACTGCGTATTGCGAAACATGCAGCACCATTTCCACCGTGCTGTGGAGCCACCGCATGGGCCTGATCCACGCCGATGCCAGCTATGCGGACGTGCTCGAACGCGGGCTCTACAACGGCGTGCTTTCCGGTATCTCGCTGACCGGCGACCGGTTTTTCTATACCAATCCGCTCGCCAGCCGCGGCGGCAAGCGCCGCAGCGAGAGCATCACTCCCGCGTGCTGCCAGTCGAATCTGGTGCGCGTCATTCCGCAGGTCGGCGCATTGGCCTACGCCACTTCCGCCGATGCCGTGTTCGTGAATCTTTTCGTCAGCGGCACCGCCACGCTCGAGCCGGATGCCGGCGAGCTGGTGCTGCAGATGGATACCGAATACCCGCGCGACGGACGGATCCGCATCACAGTGGCCAAAGCCCCCGCAAAACCCGTCACCCTCGCGCTCCGCATTCCCGGCTGGGCGCGGGAGATGCCGGTGCCAAGTGATCTCTATCGATTCGACCAACCTGTCGGGGAAACTTCTTCTCTAACAGTCGCCGGGGAGGTGATCGATCTCATAGCCGGCGGTGTGATGCAGAACGGCTACGCCCGCGTCGAACGGGCATGGAAAGCGGGCGAGGTCATCGAACTGGACTTGCCGATGCCGGTGCGACGCGTGCTGGCCCACGACAAGGTGGCCGCCAACCGCGGCCGTGTCGCCCTGCAGCGCGGTCCGCTGGTTTATTGCATCGAGTCCATCGACAACGAAGGTCTGCGCACTGACGCCATCGTGTTGCCGGACGATGCGGTTCTGAAAACCGAACATCGCGACGATCTGTTAGGCGGCGTGGTGGCGGTCATCGCCGAGGCCCGCGTCGCATATGAACCCGCATGGGGCGCACCCGCGGCGAGCCGCCCGCATCGGCTCACCGCCGTGCCCTATCACACATGGGCGAACCGCGGCGATGGCTGGATGGATGTGTGGCTGCCGCGCAGTGTCGACACCGCCACGCCATTGCCCGCTCCCACGGCTGGGGCGGTCGCCTTGATTTCCTCGTCGGCGAAGCGACCTGTCGGCGCGTACGCGGCGCTCAACGACCGCCGTTCAGGCCCTGAGTCGCGTTTTCGCGCGATGCCGCGCTTCATCCTGCCCGACGAGCCGGACGGCTGGATTCAATACGCCTGGGACGAGCCCCGCGAACTCAGCCGGGCCTCCGTTTACTGGGCCATCGACGAGCCGCAGAAAGTCTATTGGGGCGAACGCATCCGTGGCGATTTGCTCAAACTCCCAAAATCGTGGCGGCTGCTTTATCAGAACGGCGACGAATGGCGGGCGGTCGAAATCGACGGCCACTATCCGATCAAGCCCGATCAAGCGAACGAAGTCCGCTTTCAACCCGTGACCACAAAAGCCCTCCGGCTCGAAATCGATCTGGCCGACGCGCCCTGTGGCATTCAGGAATGGGCGGTCGATTGATCCGTTCATTGCACGTGATGAATCCACCTTCGAGATATGATGAACATGAGAAACATAACACTTATCATGGCGACATTGCCGCTGGCCGGTCTTCTTGCCGTGGCAGAAGAATCTCGTCCGGTCGCCTGGTGGCCCATGGATGCCAGTCCCGAAGGCACGGTCCGTGACGCCGCGACAGAGGCTGTAGATCGCATTGGCGGCCGCTTCACCCCGGTGGCCGGGGTGCGGGGTGGCGCGATCCGTTTCGACGGCTACACCACTGAGATCGCGCGCTCCGCCGGGCGGTTGCCGAAATGGTCCGCCGGCTTCGCGGTCGAGGGCTGGGTGGCGCTCGGAGCCTACCCGTGGAACTGGTGTCCGCTGGTTAGCCAGTCCGCAAATGAGGAGGCCGGCTTCCGGGTGGATATTGGTCCGCGCGGACAGTTGCGCATGCAACTCCGCGTCGGTGACGATTGGGCAAGCTGTGAGTCGGAGGAATTCGTGGTCGATCTCAGGCGCTGGACACACCTCGCGGCCTCGTTCGATCCGGCTACCGGGATTACGCTGTTCGTCAATGGCGAGCGGGTCGGTGTATTGAAAACGACGGGTGATCCGGTGTTTGCGGAAAAGGTCGCGCTGGTGATCGGCACAGGTCACGGGCCGGCGAAACCGTCGCATCTCCATCGCGACTACGGGACCTTGGAAAGCTGGTTCTCCCTCGATGGGATCATCGATGAGGTCAGGATATACGACCGGCCACTGGATGCCCGGCAGGTGAAGAAGGCTGTTGCGGAAATCGGGACAACGTCCGACCCCGAGTTGCCGCCCCGCCGGCTGCCGTCCGGCCCGCCCGGTGCGGGGCGATTCGGCGCATATTACACCCATCTCCAATACTATCCCGAATGGGACGCGCTGTGGCCGGTGGGTGGCGACCCCGACGTGGTCGTGCGTTTCGATCACTCGCCGGCGCGGGTGGTTTTCTGGCGTGGCACGCGTTATTCACCGGCCTGGGTTTCCGGCAACGATTTGTGGATGGCCGACCAGAGCGTGGAGGCTTGGAACGATGAACAAGGGTGCTTCGAGCACATGCAGGACCGCAGGTGTCGCTACTCGCACGTGCGCGTCATCGAAAGCCACGAGGCACGGGTGGTGGTCCACTGGCGCTATGCTCCCGTGAGCGCCCACGACGAATTGTGGCGTGAGGATCCGAAAACGACGCGGGCATGCTGGGTGGACGAGTATTATTACATTTATCCGGACGTCGTGGGCGTTCGCAATG
>DATISV010000016.1:0-1916 GCA_035468505.1 Luteolibacter sp.
CCGCGCCGGTGCCGGTGTCGAAGGATGCCAGCAAGGCCTGGCTGTCGGGCTTTTCCGGGAAACGCGGCGCGGCGATCAGGTTCGCCAGGCCCGCGCCGGGGATGTCGTTGTAAAACGTGCGCGTCACGGATCCCGCGACGAAGCCGCCCGCCACAGGCAGCAGCGTGATGTCGAGCGCCGCGTCGGTTTCGTTGGGCGGATCGGCCTGGTCGCTGGCGCGGATGACCAGATTGTGAACCGGCACGGCCTGGTAGTCGGGCGTGCCGGCCACGGTGACTTCGCCTGTGCCCGGGTCGATGGCGAACACCCCGCCGTCGTTTCCGGACACGATGGAATAACTGACATAATCGGCGCGGTCGGGATCGTTGGCGCGCACTTGTGCGACCGGTGTGCCCGGTGCCACGCTCGCCGGGATCGTGCGCGGTGCGATGCTCTCGAAAACCGGCGGCTCGTTTTCATCCGAGAGCACGACGACCACGCGGATGGCCTCCATGGCGTATTCGAGGCTGTCACTGATGATGACGATGAAATCGAGCGTGGCGGGATCGTCCCAGCGTGAGGAAAGCGTCTCGAAATCCAGCAGCGCGCCGTCCGCCACGGTGATCTGGCCGGTGGCGGAATCGATGGCGAACGCGCCGCCGGACCCGTCCTGCGTGATTTCGAAGTTCAGGACACCGGAGTCGTGATCCGCACGCGGCGGCAAGCTGCCGACCACGGTGCCGTTGGCGCTGTTTTCCGCGAGCACGAAGCGCTCCGCATGCACGCCGCCCGCCACATTGCCGGTAATGCTGTAGGCCCCGAGGCTGCCGTAGTCGCTGTAGCCGGTGACGAGATTGCTCCTGCCCGTCCCCGAAACGCGCACCAGGTAATCGCCCGGCGCAAGGCCCGGGATATTGAACGAGGCCGAGATCGAGCCGCCGGGATCGCTCGTGGCGATGATGCTCGTCAGCGAGCTGGTGACCTGAAGCAGTTCCGCTTTGACGTCGAGGTTGCCCACCGGCACGGTCCCGCCGGTTATTGGCGGCACGGGAGTGATGGACAGGGACAGGTCGCCGCCGAATGTGCTGAAGCGGAACGAATCGCGGTCCGTGCGGGTCTCGATGATGCCCTCGGCGAAGGCGTCGCCATCCACAGTGATGTCCAGCCATCCGGCGCTTGCGGACGTCGATCCATGATCGTCCGCACGATAGGCCACGCCGTTGTTGTTGTTTGAAATGATGAGCAGGTCGTCCTGGAAATTGTTGGCGCTCGGGTATTCGCCCTTGGACCACTGGGTGAGCGGCCTGCCGTAGCCCACACCCATGATCGGCGCCCAGTCGAAGTGGCCGGCGTAGTATTCCTCGACCGGCGAGACGCGGCCATCGTGCGAAAGCCCGAGCGTGTGGCCCACTTCGTGGGAAATGATTTCCACCGCGTTCTTGCCGGTGGTGGAAAACGCCCAGCAGACCACATCTCCGTCGGAATTGAACGAACCGATGATGGCCACGCCGCCGGCGTCCGGCGAGGCGGCGTCGGTGGACGTCACAATCACCTGCATGCGCTGGTTTGGAGCCGCGGCATCGAAGACCCGGCGCGAGGTGGTGATGTTGATGCCGAACGGCTGGAAATCCTCGCACACTCCCTGCCAGACCTCGAAACTCTGGTTGTTGCTGGCACCGGATGGCGCGGCATCGATGAAACCCCACACTTCGAAGTCACGCGTATCGCCATCGAAATCCAGATACACCACCGCTTCCGCACCGGGCAGGCTTTGTAGCTGGATGATCCCGTTTTCGTCCGCCGGCACGGGATCGTCCACCGGGTGTGCGGCCGTAATATCCGCCGGCGGCGAGGCGAACGAGCGGCAGATCACCTCATCCACCGTCACGCGCACCAGCTCCGGCGCGCCGTACACACCGCTCGGACGCACCTGCCAG
>DATISV010000017.1:0-10414 GCA_035468505.1 Luteolibacter sp.
GGTGAGGGTTTGCACGTAGCGCTCGACGTATTTCCGGTCTTCCAGCGCGTCGCGCATCGAATCGAGCGCGTGTGCCAGCGTGTTGACTTCGCGGCCGATGCCGATTTTGGGTTTTGCCGGGCGTTCGCCGCGTTCGACGGCGCGGGCGTATTCGGTGATCCGGCCGACCGGGCGGAACAGCCACAGGAACACCGCCGCGATCAGAAACAAAATGCCGCCACCGATGAGGCCGCAGGCGGTGTAGATGATGCGGCGGCGCTCGCGAACCAGCGGCATCACATCGAGCTGCGGTTTGAAAACGGTTAGAACGCCGATCGGCGCTTCCGGATCACCGATCGGTGCCGCGACGTAGAGGATGGAAGTGGTGTGATCATTCGGCACCTCGCGGCTGCTGCGCGCGCCGTATGTTCCTGCGAGCGTGAGGGCGACATCGCGGTAGCCGCTGAAGTCCATGCCGGTGCGGCGGCCGTTTTCGGAATCGAAGATCACTCTGCCCGTGGAGTCGGTGATGTAGGCGTGGAGACCGACCGAGGTTTTGAGATACTCGTAAATCCGGGCTACGAAACGGCGCTGGTGGGCGGCTTCGAAAGCGGTGGCCAGCTCCTCGCCACGCAGTTTGCCGCCGCGCATGTCCGGTTCGACGATTTCCGCGAGCAGGTGCGCGGCGTCCACCATCATTTCCTCGGTGGCCTGATAGGTCTGAGGTTCGACATCCGCCAGGAAATGCCGCGCAAGCTGATAGAATCCCAGCGCGATGATGAACGCGATGAAGAACAGGGTGACGCGGGTGAGGCGCATTGGGAGGTAAAAGCTGAAAGGCTGAAATCAGGATTCGGGCGCGAGGCTGTAGCCGAGGCCGCGGCGGGTCTTGATGAGGTTCTCGGCACCGTCGCGCACGGCGCGGAGTTTCGCGCGGATCGACTTGATGTGCGCGTCCACCGTGCGGTCGGTCACCGCGCCGGGATCCTGCCAGGCCAGGTCGAGCAGTTGGTCGCGCGTGAAGACGCGGCCGGGATGCTCCAGCAGGACGAGCAGCAGTTTGTATTCGTGGGCTGTTAGGTCGAGGACCGCGCCATCGCAGGAAATCCGCATCGCGGCGGGGTCGTGATGAAGCGCGCGCGGCGGGGTGGGGGATGATGCGGGCGTTTCGTGGTTCGAGCGCCGCAGGATGGCGCGGACGCGGGCGACGATTTCCCGCGGCGAGAACGGCTTGGTGACGTAGTCGTCGCCGCCGATTTCCAGGCCGAGGATTCGGTCGGTCTCGCCGTCGCGGGCGGTGAGGAAAAGCACGGGGATCGGGGAAATTTCCCGCAGTTTCCGGCACAGGTCGAGTCCGCTCATGTCGGGCAGGCCGATATCGAGGATGGCGAGGTCGAACGCGGTGGCCCTGGCATCGGCGAGCGCGTCGGCGGCGGTGAGCCGGTGGGTGACGGCGAAGCACTCGGTTTGCAGCGCATAAACGAGCGTGTCGGCGATGGCGGGCTCGTCTTCAACCAGCAGGACGTGGGGCATGGCGCATTGCATGCGCTGCGGAGCCGGGATGCAAATGCGGAAACGCGGTCGCGCGCCCGGATTTTTTCCACAAACGGCTTGAGGGCCGGGGCGTCCGTGGCCAGATTCCGCGGCAGCCCGCCCGACACATGGTCAGTCCCTCAAACACCCTTCACACCGCCTACGATTCGAAAATCGAAGGCAACGTCATCGTGACGCGAGTGGACGCGGCGATCAACTGGATGCGCAAGAACTCGCTGTGGCCGATGCCGATGGGCCTGGCGTGCTGCGCGATCGAACTGATGGCCACGGCGTCGAGTCGCTTCGATATTTCGCGCTTCGGCATGGAGGTGATGCGGTTTTCGCCGCGGCAGGCGGACGTGCTGATCGTTTCCGGCACGGTGACCTACAAGATGGCGCTGGCGGTGAAACGCATCTGGGACCAGATGCCGGAGCCGAAATGGTGCGTGGCGATGGGCGCGTGCGCGTCGAGCGGCGGCATGTATCGCAGCTACGCGGTGCTGCAGGGGATCGACCGGTTGATTCCGGTGGACGTTTACATTTCCGGCTGCCCGCCGCGGCCCGAGGCATTGATCGAGGGGCTGATGAAACTGCAGAAAAAAATCGAGGGCGAGGAATCCACGATGGCCCAGAAGAAGGTTTTCTTCGAGGAAAACGCCTGACCCTATATCACCATGGCTGTCCTAGACGATGTGAAACTGCTCGGCGAAACCTTCGGCGCGGGCGTGGTGAGCAAGGTGGAATTCCGCGGCGAACACACGCTGAACGTCGCGCTCGCATCGCTGCACGATGTGCTGAAGAAATGCCGGGAGGATCTCGGATATGAAATGATCATTGATATATCGAGTCTCGATCATTTCGGCGACGATCCGCGTTTCGAAATGGTTTACGAACTGGTCACGGTGGACGACTCGAAACATCTGCGCATCAAGGCGAAGGTTTCAGAGGACGAGGAAGTGCCCACCGCGACCGACATCTGGCCGGGGGCCGACTGGCACGAGCGCGAGGTCTATGACATGATGGGCATCCGTTTTTCCGGGCATCCGCATCTCAAGCGCATCCTGATGTGGGAGGGCTATCCGTTTTATCCGCTGCGCAAGGATTTCCCGCTCGCTGGGAGGCCTTCGGAAATGCCCGACGTGGCGTCCACCGGTGTCGCGCCGCTCGAAGGCGGGCCGTTCGTGACAACCGCCGGCGCTCCGGACACCGTGCGCCGCGAGCCGCGCGCGCATGTGGTGGAATAAAACCTCCAGCGGAAAAACCCGGCCATGTTCGATCCAGGCGGACCGCTCGCCACCGCCGGTCGGAATTTTTCCAATCTGACGCGGTCCTACGCCACGCTGGCCGTCGCCGCCGGCTTGCTGTTGATCCATCTCGCGACCGTCCTCGCCGCGCCCGGCATCGGATGGTATGAAACCTTCGGCCTCAGCCGGCAGGGTTTTCTAACAGGAAAAGTCTGGCAGCTTTTCACCCATGCGCTGTTGCATGGTGCCTGGTGGCACGTCGCGTTGAACGTGCTGTTCGTGTTGCTGATCGGTTCGCGCGTCGAGCACATGACCGGCGCGCGGACGATGCTGGGAGTGACGCTGGCGGGGGTGCTGGGCGGCGGCTTGTTTCACCTGCTGCTCGGCAGCGGGCTGCTGGTGGGCATGTCGGGCGGTTGTATGGCTTTGTTGCTGTTGCTCACCACGCTTTCGCCGCAATCGCGGATGATGCCCTTGCCGCTGTCCGGCCGCAGTCTGGGTTTGGGCATTTTGTTGGCGGCGTTTTTACTCGCCCTGCTGAACCCGGGCTTGAACCTGCCCTTGGTTTCGGATGGCGGACGCTGGCTGACGCGTCGTGGCCATGGCGACTTGTTCCAGATGGGCCACGCCTGCCATTTCGGCGGCGCACTCGCCGGGTGGATCTGCGGCCGATGGATTCTGCGGCCGCGCGTCACGCTCGAAAGCCTGCGCCGCGACCGGGCGCGGCGCGAGGCTGAGTGAGCGAGCGGGTTAGGCGTCGCCGAGGCTGCGCAATCCGCGCCGGCCTTCGCGGCCGTTCCCCCGTGACGGCTAGGGCCGTGACTGGGGTTGCGGCCTTGATTGCGGCTGCGAATTGCCCCGACCGCGAATTCCGGAGTCGCGTTGTGGCGTGAATTGCCTGGACGGGGCGGCCTCGGGCCGGCGGTTCGATTGACGGATTTGCGCAGGCGGCTGCGGTCGGCGGGTGGTGCGCTCGAACGAACGGTTCTGCCGCGGATCCGTGAAATTGCGGGGCTGGGTCGCTTCGCGGCGCGTGACCGGGCTTTGGTAGCTCGAGGGCGCGCGTGCCTCGCGGCCGGCGGATCTGCCACCGGGCGAAAACAACTGCTGCCGACTGCGGTCGTTATCGCGACGGTTTCCGGGATTGAGCCAGCCGCGGTTGCTATCCCGATCCGGGCCGGAGTCGCGTCGATAACCGTCCCGCGAGCCGCGGCGCGCGTCGTTGCCGCGCGAGTAATCTTTGATCCTCACGTTTTTTGCCCAGCCATGGTTGCTCTTGCGGTAGGCCGACGCCCGGTCGCGGTAGTTCACCACCGTCACGTCGCGCACCACTCTGGGCGGCGGGCAATACTTGCGACCGGGCCGCCAGCCGTGCGGATGCGGCACGCCGACCAGCACCGGCGGACGGTAGCCGACCGGGTAATAGCCGTAAAGATAGGGATCGTAATACCGGCGTGAGCGGTAATCGTAGTAGCTGTAATTGTATGGATCATATCCCCAGCGCGGGTCGCCCGTGCTGACGAACAACGAGGTGGAGAAACCGCTGCCGCCATAGCCGTAGCCTTGGCCATAGCCGGAACTGTAGGAGCCGGAAACCGAGCTGTAATACGGATCGTAGGCGCAGGACGAAATTCCGAACGCGGCCACGATTCCAGCGATCACCGGCAAATGCAGAAGGTTTTTCTTCATGTGCATAAGACAACATCGGAGCGCCGGCTATTCGACGGATTTTTTCACTCATTTTCACGCTCCGCCCGCCCGGGTTGACACCCTCCGGGGTTTCCGGCATGGATCGCCCGCCATGAGTGATCCCCAAGCCCAGCCGATTCTGGTGACCGGAGGAGCCGGTTACATTGGTTCCCACACCGTCAGGCTGCTCGCCGCACAGGGGCGCAGGATCGTGGTGCTCGACAATCTGGTGTTCGGCCACGAGCGCGCCATCGTCGATCCCGGCGTGGAACTGGTCATCGGCGATGTGGGCGACCAGATCCTGCTGCGCAAACTGTTCGAAACCCACCGTTTCGGCGCGGTCATCCATTTCGCGGCCTTCGCCTACGTCGGGGAATCCGTCACCGATCCGCTCAAATACTACCAGAACAACACCGCCGAGCCGATCAAGCTGCTGCAAGTGATGCGGGAGTTCGACTGCAAGGTCTTCGTGTTTTCCTCCACCTGCGCGACCTACGGCATCCCCGACAAGCTGCCGATCACCGAGGACACCCCGCAAAATCCGATCAACCCCTACGGTCGCAGCAAGCTGATGGTCGAGTGGATTCTCAGGGACTGCGACCAGGCCTGGGGCCTGCGCAGCGCCTGCCTGCGGTATTTCAATGCCAGCGGATCGTCCGACGACGGGAAAATCGGAGAGGACCACGATCCGGAAACCCACCTCATCCCGCGCGTGTTGATGGCCGTGACCGGGGAAATCCCGCACATCGAGGTGTTCGGCACCGATTACAACACGCCGGACGGCACCTGCATCCGCGATTACATCCATGTCGAGGACCTCGCCGAGGCCCATGCGCGGGCGCTCGACCACCTCGCCACCGGCGGCGAATCGCTGCGCTGCAATCTCGGCACCGGCGTCGGCGTTTCGGTGAAACAGATCATCGCCGCCACCGAGGAAGTCACCGGCCGCGAGGTGCCGGTGAAATACGGCCCGCGCCGCGAGGGCGACCCGGATTCGCTGGTCGCCGATCCCTCGCTGGCCAAAAAACTCCTCGGCTGGGAAGCCCGTCACAAGGACGTGCGCGACATGGTCCGCCCGGCCTGGGCATGGGTGAACGGACCCTTCAAAGGCCGCTTCCCTGCCAACCAACTCCGCTGAAGCGGACGGTCGGGACGCCCCGCCCGGCACTCAATCCGCTTGCCAAGGCCGCCACGGACTGTCTAGTCCCTGCGCCCTTGCCCGCAAACCCGGGGCCCTTACATCATGGGAAAAACACTCATCATCGCAGAAAAACCCAGCGTCATGACCGATCTCAGCCGCGCGCTCGCCAAGCCGCTCGGCAAGTTCGAAAAAATGGGATCCGGGCGCGACGCATTTTTTGAAAACGACCAGGCGGTCATCACCTCCGCGGTCGGCCACCTCGTCGAACTGCGCATGCCGATGGGGCCCAACGGCAAAAAACTGCCATGGAATTTCGGCGTCCTGCCCGCCATCCCGGACAAATTCGATCTCGATCCGATCCCGGACAGCGAGGCGCGCCTCAAGCAGGTGCTCAAGCTCGCCAAGCGCAAGGATGTGGACACCATCGTCAACGCCTGCGACGCCGGCCGCGAGGGCGAACTCATCTTCCGCTACATCATGGACATCGGAAAAATCCACAAACCCGTGAAGCGGCTGTGGATGCAGTCGATGACCAACAACGCCATCCTCCAGGCATGGGAAAAACTCCGCGACGACGAGGAAATGATGCCGCTCGCCGACGCCGCCCGCTGCCGTTCCGAGTCCGACTGGCTGGTCGGCCTCAACGCCACCCGCGCGCGCACCTGTTTCAACTCGCGCCACGGCGGCTTCAACATCACCGCCGCCGGCCGCGTGCAGACGCCCACGCTGGCCATTCTCGCCGCACGCGAGGCCGAGATCCGCGCCTTCAAGCCGGAATCCTATCATGAGGTCCACGCCAATTTCGGCGTCGATGCCGGCCACTACGCCGCCAAGTGGATCGACGAAAACTGGAAAAAAGACGACGCGCAACCGCACGCGCGCCCCGAGCGCATCTGGGACCGCGCGCTCGCCGAGGCCATCCAGGCACGCTGCGAGGGAAAAACCGGCGAAGTTTCCGAAGAGAAGAAGGCGCAGACGCAGATCGCGCCGCAGTTGTATGACCTGACCACCTTGCAGCGCGAGGCGCCGTTTTCCGCCAAGGCCACCTTGCAGATCGCCCAGGCGCTTTACGAAAAACACAAGGTCGTCACCTACCCGCGAACCGACTCCCGCTACCTGCCGGAAGACTACACCGGCCAGGTGCGCGAGACCATGGGCGAGATCGCCAACAGCGACCTGCCTGTCGCCCGCTTCGCCAATGCCGTGCTCAAGGGCGGCCAGGACAACGGCCCGCGTCTCACCAAGTCGCGCCGCGTGTTCGACGACAAGAAAGTCTCCGATCACTTCGCCATCATCCCCACCGGCAAGACCGCCAGGCTCAGCGACACCGAGCAGAAGGTCTATGACATGATCGTGAAGCGCTTCATCGCCGTGTTCTATCCGCCCGCCGAGTTCGAGCAAACCACGCGCCTCACCCGCATCCGCCACAGCGATGTCACCGACACCTTCAAGACCGACGGCCGCGTGCTGGTGAAGCCCGGCTGGCTCGAAGTCTATGGCCGCGCGCCCGGCGTCGCCTCCGGCAAGGACGAGCTGGTGCCTGTTAGATCGGACGAAACCGCCACCGCCGACGAGGTGCAGGTGATCGACGAGGAAACCAAGCCGCCCGCGCGCTTCACCGAATCCACCCTGCTCTCCGCCATGGAGGGTGCCGGCAAGCTCATCGACGACGAATCGCTGCGCGAAGCGATGGCCGAACGCGGACTCGGCACGCCCGCCACCCGCGCCGCCACCATCGAGGGGCTCATCGCCCAGAAATACCTCGCCCGCGACGGCCGCGAACTCCACGTCACCGGCAGCGGCATGCGGCTCATCGAACTGCTGCGCGACATGCACATCGAGGGCCTCTACTCGCCCAAGCTCACCGGCGATTGGGAATACAAGCTGCGCCGCATGGAACACGGCCAGCTCCGCCGCGACGACTTCATGGACGAGATCGTCGCCTACACCAACGAGATCGTCAGCAAGGCGAAAAAACGCGCCGAGGAGGCCAAGAACCAGGTTTTTCCCGACCTCAAGGTCGCCTGTCCGGCCTGCGGGGCCGACCACCTGCGCCAGACCGACGCCACCTACGAGTGCCGCCAGCCGGACTGCAAGTTCAAGGCCAAGAAACACATCGCGGGACGGCTTCTATCCGAAGAGGAGGCCGCCGAGCTGTTCAGCAAGAAATTCGTCGGCCCGCTCACCGGTTTCAAATCGAAGTTCAACAAGCCCTTCGACGCCGGCCTCGAGATGGACGACAAGTTCAAGATCAACTTCGTCTTCGAGGGCGACGACAAGAACGACATCGAACTCACCGAGGAACACGTCATCGGCAGCGTCCAGCTCCAGGACGGCCGCACGATGAAGTTATATGAAAGCGAAAAGGCCTATCACGTCCCGGAACTCGTCACCAAGAAGGAGCCGGGCGGCATCCGCATCGGCAAGAACATCCTCCACCACGAGATCACCGCCGATCAGGTGAGGAAAATGCTCACCACCGGCAAGACCGATGTCATCAAGGGCTTCGTGTCCAACCGCACCAAGCGCAAGTTCGACGCCCACCTCACCTTCGATCCCAAGGAAGGCAAGATCGGCTTCGAGTTCCCGCCCCGCCCGGCGAAGAAGGCCGCGAAGAAGGCAGCGAAAGGCGCGGAAGAGTGAATGGTGCCGGGGCCGCCGCACATTTTCGGCAATGACTGAAAATCAACGCGGCACGGGCTGTGGTGGTCGCGCCCTACGGGGAATCATGGCAGTGTTGATCTTGACGATCTTGTTGCGGACTTCAGCGGCGGTTTTTTCGGCGTCCGCCGCAGGATTGTCGATTAGGATCACCGCATCGCCCGGATTGAGTTTCGGCTCGGACGAAACCAGCGCGTCTCTCTCCCATTTCTCGCGGGGAGGCAGATGGTCGAGCCATGCCTTGAGGTCCACCATCTCCGGTTTCCAGTTTTCCGCGCGGCGGAGAACGCAGATTTTACTGAAATCGACACGGGGATCGAGGGGGATTCTTGATAGAAATCCTATCAGATTCTGAACTGGAAAGTTTCCAGTTACTCCTTCGCCTCGAAGATAGGTCATGTGAATCACACGGTCGTCGCTGAAATTATTATCCAGTTTGGCAATATCCCACGACAGATCGACCGTGTCGCCATCGAGCAGGCGAAACCTGGTATCCGACGGTTTCGAGAAATCGAGTGTGACCGGCTCGGGCAAACCTTTGCGGTGGACTACGAAGCGGTTTAAATACGCCAGTCTTTGGATGTTGGGGGGAAGCCGCGATATAAGCGTTTGGTATGAATAGTAATCCAGCCAGAAGGTTTCTTCACCGGGAATGTTCTTAGGAAATTCCAGCCCGCTGAGGCGAGTAGTGACGGCACGCGCGGGAATCATGGTTGCGAAATCGCCGACGGTAGGAGCGCCACTTCTCCCACCCGAAGAGTTGCTGACCTCCACGATATCGCCCCATTGGAGGTCGGGCCAATCGGTGGGCAGGCTGTTGTCTCCGTTTTCGGTCCACTCGCGGATGATGTCGATCCGGTCGTTTTCACCACATCGCAGGATACGGATGCTTCGCGGGTAGCCACTCAATGCCATGCGCATCACTTCCGCGAGGGAAGGAGGAGGACTTGCGGGAGAAGCGAGGGTTTCCAAGGCGATGATTTCCGGACGGCTTTCTTGTTGGGATCTACCAGCTACCCTCGCCCTCGGGGTGCGGCCGGCCGGAGGTGGCTCCGGGTTGAAGGAATGATAACCACTGACGGATAAAAGAATCGCATCTGGGTTGTGGACCTTGGGATAAACCAAGCGTTCCCCGACAAACGGCAGCATGGCCTCGGAAGTCAGCCGCAGCAGTTCGCGTGGATCGGCGACGGTCGCTCCGTTTCTCAATAGGGACTCAATTACCCGCGGATTGGAGCGTCCGGAATCGCCAGCGGCGACAAGATCGAGCGGAGTAAAACCGGACGAGTCTTTCGCGTTTGGCTCCGCGCCTTTTGAAACAAGGAGATCGACCATATCCGGACTGTACACCCAGTGGAGAGGTGATTTTCCGCTGGCGTCCTTCACATTGACGTCGGCTCCCGCTTCAAGAAGTAGTTTGGCGGACTTGATGGCGTCTATCATCGCAGCAAAATGAAGCGGGGTGATCCGATCCGCATGCTTCGTTGACTTGGGATCGGCACCCGCCTTGAGCAGGGGCGTGACCATTTCCGGATTGTGTGTGACGGCGAGTTCGAGCGGCGTGGTCTGATTCTTGCTGTCCGTAAGTTCGAGCGGAGAACCCGCTTCGATCAAGGCCTGGGCAAGATCATTGCGCTGTAGGAAAATCGCCAGTTCAAGGGTGGTGAAGTTGTTGGCCAAGCCTTCCCTGCGCGGAGAACGAGCGATCATCGCCGGCCCATCGCGCTTGATGTCCGCTCCCGCATCGATAAGTGCGCGGGCGGTTTCGCGGCGGTCGTAGAGGATGGCCAAATCGAGAGCGGTCCAATCTCCATATGCGCTTTTCATATTCCGGTCGGCGACTGGAAGCAGTCCTTCCGGGCAGGCCTTTATCTCGAAAGTCGCGTTGATATCCGCCTTGGAGGCCAATAGGGCTTTTACGGTGCCGAGGTAGCCGTGGATCGAGGCGAGTTGAAGGGGCGTGAGTTTCTCGGCGATGGTCCGGCTGTTTGGATCGGCCTTGTTTTCCAACAGATAGGAAAGCACGCGGATGTGACCCTTGGCCGCCGCGTGGTGGATCGGCCGCCAGCCGTCGGCATCGGCACCGTCGATGAGGTCCGGGCTGTTGCGGGCGATCTCCTTGAGCCGGGCGATCTCGGCGTCTTCGGGATCGGTGGATGTGGGTGCT
>DATISV010000018.1:0-2108 GCA_035468505.1 Luteolibacter sp.
CGCCGCCATCGTTTCCGGCCATGATGCCAAAGTGCGCCCCGGCACGTGCTCCGAAAGCCCCATGCCCGGCCGGTCGGGCGCGATCACGCGCAGCCCCCGCTCGCGCGCGAGGTGATGCACCAGCACCGCCTGCATGCGCGAACTCGGCCAGCCGTGGCAGTAAAGCACCGGCCGCCCCGCCGGATCGCCGAATTCATTCCACGCGAGTCGATAACCGGCGGGCGATTGCCAGAACCGCGGTTCCTGCGGCGGCGGCAGGTTTTTCAGGAAATCCAATGTCCCTCCGACGTTCCGCATGCGGCGAGCATGCAGCGTGAGGACCCGTGATGAAAAGCCAATCGTCCGGGCATAAGGTTTGCGCGGGGAAGTTTCCGCGGTCTAGCTTCCGCCCGTGAGTGAGCCCGCGAAAATCCGTGCCCATTGCGAGGCATGCGGCACGCGCATCGACGTGACGCATGTCGCGCCGTTCGCGCGCATCGAATGTCCGGGCTGCGGCGGGAATTTCCGGGTCAAAACCGAGTTCGGCCCCTACCGGCTCACCCGCCGCCATGCGATCGGCGGGATGAGCATGGTCTTCTCCGCACACGACGCCACGCTCGACCGCGAGGTGGCGCTCAAGATCCTCAACGAGGAGTACTCCGCCGACGAACGCCGCATCGCCGCCTTCGAACAGGAGGCCCGCATCACCGCCTCCTTCAGCCACCCGAACGTGGTGCGCGTGTTCAGAACCGGCCGCGCCTTCGGGCGCTTTTACATCGCCATGGAAATGGTCCCCGGCGGCCATCTCGAAGAACGCATCCGCGAGCTGGGGAAAATTCCGGAAGCAGAAATACTGCCCATCGCCATCGAGGTCGCGCTCGGCCTCCAGGCCGCCCACAACGCCGGCCTCATCCACCGTGACGTGAAGCCCGGCAACATCCTGATGGACGCCAGCGGCCACGCGCGGTTGGTGGACTTCGGCCTCGCGCTCGTCACCCAGGGCGGCAAGGCGCTCGCCAGCGAAATCTGGGCCACGCCCTACTACGTGCCGCCGGAAACCATCGAAAGCCAGGCCGAGGACTTCCGCTCGGACATCTATGCCTTCGGCTCCTCGCTCTATCACGCGCTGAGCGGCAAGCCGCCGTGCGGCGAGCAATCGATGTCCACCGACGCACTGCGCGAGGCGAAGAAAAAAATCATGCCGCTGGCCAAAATCGAGCCGTCGGTTTCCCCCGCCACTTGCCGGATCGTGGACAAGGCGATGGCGCACGACCCGGCCGGGCGATACGCTTCCTATCAGGAGTTGCTCGCGGATTTGAGGAAAGCCAGAACCCTGCCCCAACCCGGCAGCGATACCCGGACCGGAGAATTTGCCACATCGCCCCGAGTAAGGAAGCGCGGCTTGCCGAAATGGGCCGTCGCGGCGGCCATCGCGCTGCCCGTGCTGCTGGCGGTCGCATTCTGGCCGAGAGAAAAACCCGCCCCGGCTCCCCTGCCGGAGATCCCGCCCACGGAAGCGGCCGGGACCGCCAAGCCCGCCACACCGCCGCCCACCACGCCGGACGATTCCGCGGAAATCGCGCGCATTCACCGCGAGGCGCGCGCGGCCTTCGCACGCGGCGATTACGCCGTGGCCGGCCGGGCATTCGTCACGCTGCTGCGCAACGACCGCGTGCTCGAGCCCACCCGCAGTTGGGCCGCCATCGAGGCCGTGCTCTCCGCGTTTCTCGCCGGCCGCGCGGACGAGGCCCGCTCGTTCGCCCGGGACGCCCGTTCGCACTTCGAAACCTTGCCGCAGGACCATCCACTCGCCGGTGGGGAATGGTCCGCTTTGCTGGCGGCGGTGGACGATTTCCCTCCCCTCCCCTGCCCTCATTCCGCCGATTCCGCCGCCGACCTCGCCGCCGCCATGCTCGCCGGACTCAAGAACTGGGAACAGGGACTGCTCGACGAGGCCGCGGCATGCTTCCGCGCCGCCGCCTCGGCACGACTCGGCGATGACGAGCAATGGATCGCCATCTATCAGAAACTTGCCGCCGACTACCTTTCCGATCACGAAGTTCTGATAGACCCGGCCTTCCGCGACGAGCCAGCCGATCTCGCCGCCTGCGAGGCCGCGCTCGCCCGGC
>DATISV010000019.1:0-2504 GCA_035468505.1 Luteolibacter sp.
CGCAAGTTCGATGTGCTATCGGCCAATCTCAACTCGATCAAAGTCGTCGCGCGGCTTGTCCATCCGGAGGACGCCGCGGCGGCCATCGTCGCCTTCGAGAAATACCAGCGCGAACGCGCCGATTACGAAAACCGCGAGTTCTATCAGCCGCTGCCGGTGTATTCTTTCCGCAGCGAGCGCATCGCCGAGCGCCGCATCGAACTGGCGGACGGCCCGCTCGATGCGAAGCAGGTCACCGCGGTCGATTGGAACGACATTCTCGGCGAACGCATGACCGGCGTGGTTTTTCTAACAGTGGAAGGCGAGCCGCGGCCGGAAACCTCCGGCAAGCGCCCCGGCGCGCAGGCGCTTATCCAGCTCACCGACCTCGGCGTGATGTGGAAGAAGATCGCCGAGGGCCTGCAAGTCACGGTTTTCTCGCTCGAAACCGGCCAGCCGCTGGAGAACGCGTCCGTCACCTTTCTCGACAAGGAATTCAAGAAGACCACGCAGGATGTGACCACCGGTCGTGACGGCATTGCCACGCCGCCGTGGGTGGACCACTCGGAATGGCTGATGGTCCGCAAGGGCGATGACACGCACGCCCTGCCGATCGGCATGTCCGGCAGCGAACTGCCGATGTATGGATTCGACATCCCGATCGATTATCCGCGCTGGGTTTCGCTCGGCGAACTGGAGCGCCCGATGCGCGCGTTGGTCTTCACCGACCGACCGCTCTACCGGCCCGGCGAAACCGTGAAGGTGAAGGGCATCCTGCGCGATCTAACAGAAAGCGGACTCAAACCGGCCACCTCATGCAAGGCCACGCTCGGCCTGCACGATCCGCGTGGCAGGACGGCGCAGACCATTGAGGTGACCACCGACGCGCGCGGCGCGTTCGATGCGGAGTTCGCGCTCGGCTCGACCGCCGGTTCGCACCGGATCATGCTCGATGTGCCGGACGTTCCGGGCAGCCCGTGGGGAACCGGTTTCAACTGCGGGTTCCAAGTCGCCGATTTCCAACCGGACGCCTTCGAGTTGAAGGTGGACATCCCCGAACGCATCGCGCCGGGCGAAAAGGTCCGCGCGGACGTGGAGGGAAGATATTATTTCGGCTCGCCGCTCGACCGCGCCGAACTGCGCTGGACCTTGATCGAACGCGACGATTGGTTCCAGCCACAGGGATATGATAACTGGAGTTTCAGTGATAACAATGAGTCGGACGATTCCGCACTCACCGTGCTCGGCGAGGGACGGATCGATGGCGATGGAACATTTTCAATCGAACCGCAACTGCCCGCCACCACCGGCCGGCCGCGCCGCGCGCAGCTCACGGTCGAAGTCACCGACATCAACCAGCAGACCGTCAGCGCCAGCGTGGGATTCACGCGCGACGCGGCGGATTTCCAACTCGGCGTGACGCTGCCGCAAGGACGTGTGACGCGGGTTGGCGAAAGCATGCCGCTGCAGGCGATCGCCGTGCGGCCCGATGGTTCGCCGTTGCAAAATGCCATCGAACTGAGCGCGGAGCTGATCCACCGCCGCTTCGAAACCGTGCGCGT
The DNA here is from genome assembly GCA_035468505.1 of Luteolibacter sp. Taxonomy (GTDB): domain Bacteria; phylum Verrucomicrobiota; class Verrucomicrobiia; order Verrucomicrobiales; family Akkermansiaceae; genus Luteolibacter. Next base: position 1,542 of record DATISV010000019.1, read on the forward strand.
CAAGGGCGCGGGCAATGCGATTTCGTTCCGCACCGAAGTCGTCGAGGAATCGATGGCGAAAGCCACCGGCCGCACGCTGGTGCCCGTGCGCGACAACGGGCAATGGATCGTGAAGGACGGCACCAGCGCAAGTTTCCGCATCGACCGCACCGGCGGATATCATGTCAGGCTCACCGCGCGCGACTCCGCCGGCCGCGAGGTGATCAACGTGATGCCGTTCTATGTGAGCGGCCGTGACGAGGTGGCGTGGGATTACCGCAACCTGGCGCATATGGATCTGGTGCCGGACAAGGAGGAATATGCTCCGGGCGAAACCGCGCGGCTGCTGGTGAAAGCGCCGATCTCCGGCGAGGCGATCGTCACCATCGAGCGCGGCACACGCATCCTGCGCCGCATGCAGGTGAAACTCGAAGGCAACGCGCCGGTCATCGAAGTCCCGCTGCTCGCGGACGACGCGCCGAACGTGTTCGTCTCGCTGATGCTGATCCGCGGCCGTGAGGACAGCACGCTCAAACACAAGATGCCGGACGCCCGCTACGGCGTGGCGATGCTGCGATTGCGACAACCGGACGGGCAGCTGGTAGTAGATGTAAAACCGACCCAGCCCGAATTACTACCGGGCGGCGAGCTGGAAGTCGTGGTGAACGTGAAAAACGAATCCGGCAAGGCGGTGACCGACGCTGAAGTGGTCCTGTTCGCGCCCGACGACGGCATCCTCGCGCTGACCGGTTACGACCGGCCGCAGCCGGGCCGCATTTTCCACGCACCGCTGCCGCTTTCCATCCGCACGGGCATCACCTTGTTCGATCTATTGCCGGAAGACCCCGGGGCGCTGGAATTTTCCAACAAGGGATATCTCATCGGCGGCGGCGGCGACGGGGCCGGCCCGGGCATGAAGGTGCGCACCGATTTCCCCGGCACCGCCTGTTGGTTCCCGAAACTCCGCACCGATGCCAATGGTGT
>DATISV010000020.1:0-4328 GCA_035468505.1 Luteolibacter sp.
GACCGCACACAGATCCGCCAGGCGGTCCTGCTGCGCGAAATCCTCGGCCCGCCCGTCGCCCTGCGCCGGGGCAGCAGGTAGGGCGGCACCGCCGGGACCGCCGGTGAATGCGGGGCGAATGCGTGCCAATGAAGGACGGAACGTCCGGCATGGTCCGCCCATTCCCGTTCCATTCGCCGGCGCTCCCGGCGGTAGCGCCCCACCTTAGTGCGCGGCATGCGATCACGCTTTTTCCCCATCGTTCGGCGGGGCGGACTGGTCTGCCAAGCCGTGCGATTCCAGCCATTGCGGGCTGTGGTTGACGCAGACCGACATCCCGAGCGGATGATGTTCGCCCACCACTCGATTGAGCGCTCCCAGCGTCAGTCCCCAAAGCTTCGCACCCGCATGCGCCGCCACTTCGGCGGAGGTCGGCGGCGATTGATGCAGGAACTCGGCATCCTTCCCGAGCGCCTCTTCCTCGCGGCGGATGTAATCGAGAAGAATCCCGATTTTCTCCATCCGCTTCTCGCCGGGATCGTCCATATCGAGCGCCTCCAGCAGATTCCGCTTGAGTGCCGCCTCCTCGATTTTCAGCGCATCGAGCCGCCGTTTCAATTCGTGTCCGGCGGGCTGGCCGACCTCCTCGATTTCCTCTTCCAGCCATTGCAGCCGTTCCTCGGCTTCGGCGATTTTTCTGGCGAGCACGGCGGTTTCTTCGGGGGTCGGTTTCATGATTCGGTCAAATGGGTTGCGCTACCAAACTAACCGATCCTCGCCGTTGCGCCACGCATTTTCCATCAATCCCCGCGCTCCTCCATCATCGCTCGCGCGGCGTGCCAGCAGGCGAGGAAACCCGACGAGAAATCCTCCGGCCGCGCCGCCGTCCAGGCGTCCACCTCGGCCACCGGCAGCCACAGCACCGCCTCCACCTCCGCGGCGGGAAAGCGCGGTCTGCCGTCGAAAGACGCCCGGTAAACCCGCACGTGTTCCATACCCGTCGCCTCGCAGGGGGCGATCCGCGCCAGCTCCTCCGGGGCCTCGTCCGCGGTGATTCCCATTTCCTCGTCCATCTCGCGGATGGCTGCGGCCGCGTAATCCTCGCCCGCGTCCAGATGACCTGAAACGCTCGATCCCCACAGGCCCGGATGCACGTCCTTGAGCATCGAACGCTGTTGCAGCAGCAGGTCGCCATGTTTGTTGAAAACCATCACATGCACCGCCCGGTGGAGCAGCCCGCGTTCGTGAATCTCGGCCCGCGTCGCGGTGCCGGTCGGTACGTCATGCTCGTTCACCACATCGAAAATCTCACCCGCCTTCTGCGGCAGATCCTTGAGCGGATGCGGATCGCAGACGCGCGTCAGCTCCACCCATTGCGCCAGCGAAAGTTCCTCCGCGCGCGCCGTCGCCGGCACGCCGAGTTGCGCCGCGATGTCCTGCCACGGCGTGCCTGCCGGCAGTTGTTTGCCGAGCTGCTTGCGCCGCTGGGCGAACCCGCGGCGTACCAGTTCGTCGAACAAGCGCCGGTCGAACGCCGGCAGTCCGGCCGTCCGAGGACGCAGCACCGCCACCGCCGAGTCGATCGACGGCCGCGGGTGAAACGCCTCCGGCGGCACCGTGCGCTGCGGCTCCACCACCCAGTCCGCCTGCGTGCGCAGCGAGAGAATCCCGTAGGCATCGTCGCGCGGCCCCGCCGCCAGCCGCGCGATCACCTCCTTCTGCAACATCACCACCGCCCGTGAAAACGGATGCGGCCGGCTCAGCAGGTTTTTCAAGATCGCCCCGCCGCTCGAATACGGCAGGTTGCCGAGAAACTTGACCGGCCGGTGCTTGAACAGCACGCGACCGTCGAAACGCGCGCCGTCCGCATGATGCACCTCCACCGTGGGGTCGTCGCGGAACCGCTCCGCCAGGGCCGCCGCCAGCCGTGCGTCGAACTCGATCAAAATCAGTTTCCGCACCCGCCCGACCAGATGCCCGCTCAACGCGCCGGTGCCCGGACCCACCTCGACCACCGCCTCGTTCTCCATCACCTCCAGTTGCGAAACGATCCAGCGCGCCATGTTCGGATCGATCAGGAAATTCTGCCCGAGCTGCTTGCTCGGCACCACCCCCGCGCGCTCCAGCGCCTCCTTGATTTCCCGACCCGTCATGCCCGCGCTTCATGCCCCACCCAAACCCGCCGCGCAAGCCGCGGCTTTTTGTCTCGCAGGTTGCGGCGGATCAGCCGCGCGTCGGACGAAGCGGCGGTGGCGTCGATTCCTGCGAGAGGGCGCGCTTCGTCGAGCCGAGGTGCAGCAGCCACATCAGCAGCAGCGCGCAGGGGATCGAGAAAACCACGCCGTAGGCGATGCCGGAGAGGAGATTGCGCGGCACGTTCGGTAAAACCGGAACACGTGCGACAACCGGCGGTTCGTGGACCATCACGCGTTCGCCTGGAATCTTCGTCGAGATGGTTTCACCCATGAGTTTGATTTTCATTTCGTTCAGAAATTCCTGCTGGGTCTCGAATTCCCGCTTCGCATCGATGTAATCCTGCGATTCCCGAATTTCGGAAACATTCCCATTCTTGGTCCGCACGATGGTGGAGAGGATCTTGCGATGTTCTTCCACGCGGTCCTCCTGGTCGCGCACGGTTTTTTGCAGTTCATCAAGCCTGCGTTCGACGATGGCCGTTTCCGCTTCGTTCCTCAGACGCTTGTAACTGTTGGCAACGGAATCCGCAATGTCCCTGGCGTCCACCATGTTGGTGTGGCGAACGCGGATCGCGATCAGGTCCGTGCCCCGGATGTTCTCCACGTGAATGATCCGATTCAGCACGCCGAGCGCGGACTCCTTGTCGAGGTTCCATCGCATGGTGAGTTCGAGTTCATCGATCACCGGTTCCAGAACCGCGCGGCTTTCGATTCTCGCCATTTCCGTGGCCAGAAACCGGCCGTGCGGGTCCGGGTCCATCGCCGCCGGCTTTGTCTCGATGATCGCCTGGCTCTGATAGATCTTCGGCTGGACGTAGCTGATGACGGCGGCGGCCATCAATCCCAGAATCCCTCCCGCGGGTGGCATCGCCAGCAGGATCCACCAGTATTTCCGGAACATGATGGATATCTATCGAGCACGATGACGGGGCACAATTGGAAAAAGGGCAAACAGCGATCCGGTCAATGCTGCTTCAGAGGGCCCGAGTTGACATGGAATCCTGATAGGATGGAGCAGCACGGCCAGGCCGCCCGGCTTGGATAGAAAATCGGGTTACGAACCGTTCCTGCCTTGGTGATTCCTCAGCAGCAAAAGACACACGGTAGTCCATGCCGCGCCATGCGCGATGAGGACGCCCAGATCAAGCCAGAGCGGGCCGCCCGCGCCGAGCACGGGCGGCTGAAAGTGGCCAGGCGCGCTCGGGTAGGTGGCGTGTGTCAGCGAGGCGTCGAAGCTGGAGCGCAGGCCGTCGAGCGACCACCAGGCGCTCACGAAAACGCGGGAAAACCATCCCACCACGCCGTCAAGAGCCGCCAGCCCGCCGGAGAAGATCGCCTGCATGATCAACAGCACCGGCAGCAGCGTCATCGCCTGCTCGGAGGAACGCGCACCGGACGAGACCAGCAATCCCAGAGTAAGGCCGATGATCGAGGTGAGCGCCAGAACCGCGAACTGCGGCGCGAATGATCCGGTGAGACCGGTGAAATGCCGCACGACAAGCAGCAGGATGGCGGTCTGTGCCAAGGTGAGCAGGGAAAGAAGTGATATCTTTGAAAACAGATAAGGTGGGAGCTTGAGCCCGAATCTCGTTTCATGTCCAAGAATGCTCTTCTCCTTAACGATCTCGCGCACCGATGCCGTCCCGGCGCACCAGAGGACCGCGATGACCAACAGAAAAATGACTTCCTTGGTACGCGCCGCATGCAGCTCGGCGAAGTCCGCCCGGATGTCGCCATAGGTGAATCCGATCATCAGGCCGATGACCGGCGCCTGCCCGAAGAGCAGCAGCAGGTTCATCCAGTCGGCCAATTGGATGCGGGCGTAGCGCCGCAGGAGGGTTGCGAACTGGCTTGCCGCCGGCACGCCGCACGCCGCTTCGTTCTCCGCCGGGCGGGAAGCCAGCGCCAGCCCGGCGCGCAGGATGGCTTGATGGGAACCGCCCGCCGGGGATTGGTCGAACTTCCATCTCCATTCGTCGGCAGTTGCATCATTCTGGGCGATGTAGATTTCCTCGATGCCGGTGGTTCCGAAATGCGCGCGCAGATCCGCCGGCGAGCCGCAGAAGACGATGCGTCCGTCCATCAGATAGATCAGCTTGTCGCACAACGCGAGCCGGTCCGGAAAATGGGTGATGCACACCACGGTGCGCCCCT
>DATISV010000021.1:0-4692 GCA_035468505.1 Luteolibacter sp.
GATTTGCTCCGGTCCGTAAACATGCGTGCCGAGATGCCGTGCCCATTCGCGTGGCAAAGGTCCATAGGGCCGGCCATCGCGAGCCAGGGGGCGAGGGTCGTCCCATGAACCGTCCTTCGGGTTTGCCCAGCCCGGGCCGACGGGATTGGCGAACAACTTTTTGCCTGTCAGGGACGTGTGGGTGCCGTGCGTGCCGTCGAAGGCGATGCCGCGCCAATCGACGAACGAGCCGCCGGTGACCGCCGCGACGGCAAGCGTGTCGAGATCGTGCACGATCCACGCGTTGCCGCGGATGATGCCGCCCGGACCGGGATCGAGGCGCGTGGCGAGCGCCTTGAAGGCGATGTTTCCGCGCTCGATCTGATAGGTCCAATGCAGCGCCGGCCCGAAGTCCATGCGGTGATAGAAGGGCGGCGGACGTTCGCCCGCGGATTCCCGGCGCAGCGTGGTCATCGGAACCGGCAGGCTGGCGAGATAGGAATCGTCCACCGCGGTCATGTCTTCCGGACGGTGCGGCGCGAGGAAGGTTTCGCGGATGTGTTGGATCACCGCATAAGTCTGCGCGGCCGTGTATTGCGGCATCGGCGTCATCTGGCCGTAGCCTTTGGAAATCGTCTGGTACATCCGGAACGGATCGGAGCCGTTCTTGAACGGCTGCTTGCCGAAACGCAGGGAAGTGGGCAGCGAGCCTTCCTTGGTCATCGTGCCGTGGCAGGTGATGCAAAGCGACTCGTAGATTTTCCGTCCCTCGTCGAGCGACTTGTCATTCCATGATGAGATATGTTTTGCGTGCTCCACTTGCGAAAGCGGCTGCACCCATGCGGAGCGGATGCGCGCGTTGCCCGCGGCGTGCAGTGTGACCCGGACCGGAATACCCGGCACTCCATCGGGAAAGGTGGCGGCTGGTTGCACACCGTCCGGCGGCGGCAGGCTGGACTGCTTGACGATCCGCCCGTCCACCGTTGCCTCGAACACACCCTTGCGCCGGCCGGTGAGTTCGTGGCGCAGCTGCAAAGTGCGCCAGCCACCGTCAGGCGCGGCTGGCAATTCCATCGTGGTGGATGGTCCCAACTCCAGCGCGAGCCGGTCGCCGGGTTTTTCGAGCCGGTATTCCATCACCAGTCGGAAATTGGCGAGCGCTTCCGAATGGGTGATTTGCTGCGACTTGTCGTCGGGTGAAAAGTTGGAGAAAACCGGCACCCGCGTCTGTTCCACCGTGCGCGACGGTGGAAACAACTGCTGCGCACCGCCAATGCAGGCGAGCAGCATCCAACCTCCGAGAATCCGGAGCAGTGAGGTGGCGCGGAGTTGGCGGATGTCCGGCATGCGATCCCACTCTACGGGAAACCACCGGCGCGTCTCTCAATCCCTGTGAAAATCAGGGTGCCTTGTATTGCGCGCGCAATTCCTGATAGAGCGCCTTCATTTCCGCGAGCGTGGCGGCGTAGGACGGATCGTCGTGGAAACTGCGCATCTCGTGCGGGTCTTTCTCGCGGTCGAAGAGCTGCCACTCGTCGGTGTCCGGAAAGCGCATGAGCTTGTAGCGCTGGTTCGCGACACCGTCGTGCGCGGCGACGCGGTGGGTGGCCTCGCCGGAGTAATAGTAATAGAGTCCCTTGCGCCAGTCCGCGGGTGCGGCACCCTCGTTCCTGAACACCGGAAGCAAACTCCGACCCTGGATGTCTGAAGGGATTTCCACGCCTGCGGCTTCAAGGAAGGTTGGCGCGTAGTCGATATTCTGGATCAGCGCCTGCGAGCGCACGCCGGGCTTGATGACACCCGGCCAGCGGATCAGGAACGGCATGGCGAAGGATTCCTCGAACATCCAGCGCTTGTCATACCAGCCGTGCTCGCCGAGGTAGAAACCCTGGTCGGACGAGTAAATGACGATGGTGTTTTCCGCGAGGCCGGATTCGTCGAGGTAATCGAGCACGCGGCCGATGTTCTCATCCAGCGCCTTGATCGTGCGCAGGTAGTTCTTGATATATCGTTGGTATTTCCAGCGGACCACGTCCTTCTCGTCGAGTTTGCCGGCGGCGAGGTCGTCGAGGAACTTCTTGTTTTCCGCAGTGTAGGCCTTGTCGAAGGCGGCCTTCTGCGCGTCGTTCATGCGTTTGTATTCGCCGTTCGGCAGACCGTCCATCATGCCGGCGTCGTCGGGAGTTTTCTCGTGGAAGAACATGTCCCAGCCCCAGAAGAAGTCGTCGGCGATGGACATCTTCTGTTTTTTGAGCGAAACGCTGCGGTTGGCGTAGTCGTCGAAAAGAGTCTCGGGTTCCGGCAGATCGACGCCTGCGAAAAGGTCGTAGTGGCGCTCAGCCGGCACCCAGTTGCGGTGCGGCGCCTTGTGCTGGCTCATCAGCACGAACGGCTTGCTCTTGTCGCGGCGGTTCTTGAGCCAGTCGAGCGTCTTGTCGGCGATAAGATCGGTGACATAGCCATCGAAGCGTTTCTTTGATCCATCCATCTGGATGAAGTCCGGATTGTAATAACTTCCCTGGCCGGGAAGGATTTCCCAGTGGTCGAAACCGGTGGGCTCGCTGACGAGGTGCCACTTGCCGATGATGGCGGTTTCGTAGCCGGCTTGTTGCAGGTATTTCGGAAACGTCGGCTGCGCTCCGTTGAAGCGGGAGCTGTTGTTGTCGATGAAGCCGTTGATATGCGAGTGCTTGCCGGTGAGGATGCAGGCGCGCGACGGCCCGCAGATCGAGTTGGCGCAATACGAACGCTCGAAGATCGCGCCCTCCTTGGCGAGGCGGTCGATGTTCGGCGTTTGGAAATGCTCCGCGTAGCGGCTGCCCTTGTAGGCGGTGATCGCCTGCAAGGCGTGGTCGTCGGAAAACAGGAAAACGATGTTCGGCTTGTCCGCGGCGCTAACGGCGACGGCGGAGGCGAGCAACAGGAGCGGGATTCTCATCATGGCGGGTGGATACGTGGTTTGACTGCGGATATTTCAGGCACCGATGGGATGCCAGACGGTTTTTGCTTCGGTGAAATCGCGGATGGCGTAGGGCGAGTTGTGTTCTTTCGAAAACCAATCGGTGTCTGGCGCGTGGATTTTCACGCGCTTCACACTCTCGGCGGCACCTTGTTGCAAGGCGGTGGCCTCCGTCTTGCCCGCAACGGCGGCGAGGGCGCGGATGTGTTCGTGGGTGGCGAAGGTGGGGAGCATGTCCTTGCGGTCGCCGGTGAGCAGGTTCACCACGCCGCCGGGAAGATCGCTGACGGCGAGCATCTCGCCTAACAGAACGGCGGGGTAGGGGGACTTGCGCGAGGCGAGGGCGACGACGGAATTGCCCGCGGTGATCGCGGGCAGAATGAGCGTCATCAGTCCTAACAACGGCGCATCCTCCGGCGCGAGGATGCCGACGATTCCCACCGGCTCTGTGACGGTGAAGTTGAAATGCGGCGTGGCGACCGGGTTTACTGAGCCGAGCACCTGTTCGTATTTGTCCGCCCAGCCGGCGAAGTGGACGATGCGGTCGATGGTGGCGCGGACTTCTCCAACGCTGGTGAACTCCGCCATTTCCGCGGCGCGGCTCTCAAGCATTTCCGCGAGGCGGTAGAGGATCTGTGCGCGGTTGTAGGGCGTGCGTTTCGCCCAGCCGGCCCCGGCCTTGGCGGCGGCTTCCACGGCGTTGCGGAGATCCTTCTTCGTGCAGAGCGGGATATTGCAGAGGAAATTTCCGCCGGCGTCGGTTAGTGGCGCCACGCGCCCGGACTCGGAGCGGATGAAGGCTCCGCCGACGTAGCACTTGGGAGTCTTGGTGATTTTCATAGATCGTATCAGTCCCATAAGTCCTATTTCAATTGTGCGTAATCCAACAACCCGTGTTTGCCCCCTTCTCTTCCAAACCCGGATTCCTTGTATCCCCCGAAGGGCGAGCTTGGATCAAACTTGTTATAAGTATTCGCCCACACCACGCCGGCCTTGAGGCGGGAGGCCATCATCAGGATGCGCGAACCCTTGTCCGTCCAGACGCCGGCACTCAGGCCGAAGGGTGTGTTGTTCGCCTTCTCGATGGCTTCCTCCGGCGTGCGGAAGGTGAGGATGGAAAGCACCGGGCCGAAGATCTCCTCGTTGGCGATGTGCTGGCTCTGCGAGACGTTGGAAAACAGCGTGGGCGGGAAATAAAAGCCGCTTTTTGGCAGCTTGCAGGCGGGTTGATGGATCTCCGCGCCTTCATCGATGCCGCTTTGCACGAGTTGTTTGATTTTCGCGAGCTGCTCCTTCGAGTTGATCGCTCCGACGTCGGTGTTCTTGTCGAGCGGATCGCCGACGCGCAGCACGGCGAGGCGGCGCTTGAGACGCGCGAGGATTTCATCGGCGATGCCTTCCTGCACCAACAACCGCGATCCCGCGCAACAGACATGTCCTTGGTTGAAGAAGATGCCGTTGACGATGCCCTCGACGGCCTGGTCGGGCGGAGCGTCATCGAAGACGATGTTGGCCGCCTTGCCGCCGAGTTCGAGGGTGAGCTTTTTGCCGGTGCCGGCGAGCGAGCGCTGGATGATTTTACCGACCTCGGTGGAGCCGGTGAAGGCGATCTTGGCGGCGAGCGGGTGGTTCACCACCGCGGCTCCGGTTTCGCCCGCGCCGGTGACGATGTTGACGACTCCGGGAGGCAGTCCGGCGTCGGTTAGAATCGAGGCGAACTTGAGTGCGGTGATGGAAGTGGTTTCCGCGGGCTT
>DATISV010000022.1:0-6001 GCA_035468505.1 Luteolibacter sp.
TTGAGGGTGTAGGTTTTCTTGAAGATGAGGCCGGACGGGAGCTTGGCGATGTAAACCGCCTTGCGGCCCTCGACGGATTCGTCGGCCTTGTAGGTGTAGGGCACGTTTTGGAGCGTTCCGCCGTCGCTGCCGATGGTGCCGATCGGGCCGTTGCCGAAACGGTTGGCGCGCACCCGGACGGTCTTGCTGCCGACTTCGAACTCGTTTTTGAACTCGGCGTATTTGATACCCCCGCCGATGTTGGTGAGGGTGTATTCGACGCGGTCGTTGGCGAGCACCACCAGCTCCTCCTCGGTGGACGGCGGCGGGGGTTCGACGGTGAGTTCCGCTTCGGTGGTCACCTCGGCGGCCTGCTCCTTGACGGCCTTGGTTTCGGCCAGTTTCTGCTCGCGCTTGAGCGCCTCGTTGCGGGCCTTCTGGTTCTGCGCGGAAAAATAAAGATTGGTGACAAGCAGCGCGCTGCAGGCAATCAGAACGATCCAGGTCTTGCGGTCGTACATGGGTGGACGGGGAAAGTGTTAGGTGTGGTGGTGGCCGGCGGGGCGTTCGTCATCGGACGGCTGCTTCGTCCCCCGGGCCGGCGGGACGGGGTCATAACCACTGCCCCCCCACGGATGACAGCGGAAAATCCGGCAAATTCCGAACCACGAGCCGAGCAGCGGGCCGTGCGTTTCCACCGCCTGGAGGAAATAGTTCGAGCACGACGGCGAAAACCGGCACCCGGCGCCCGGACCGGCGGAAAATCTCAGCATCGGCCGCAGGATCCGCTGATAGAAACGGATCAGCAGCCGGATGACGAAGATGGCGGCGCGCGCGATCATCGGGCGGGGGATGAAGGTGGGGTTCCGAACAACCCGAGCCGCCGCGCCTGGCGCAGCCAGTCGGCTTCGAGATCGGAGAAATCCGCCGCCGCGGCACCGGGGCGGGCGATGGTGACGAGGTAGCGGCGGAGGTCGGTGAAGTCCGGCGCGTGGGCCTGGACGAGCGCGCGGAAACGGCGGCGCAGCAGGTTCCGGTCGTGCGCCTTGCCGCAGCGCCGGGTGGTGATGAATCCGGTGCGCAACGAATCGAGCGCCGGGTCTTCGAGCGTGCTCAAAATGAGAAACCGGCCGGCTTTCGACCGACCGGTGGATTTGACGCGCTGGAATTCGGCGCGCCGCGTCATGCTGGATTTCCGCGGCAGGCGCATGGCGGGGATGCGGGTCGCACCCGTGCCGGCGTGGTGCCGGGGCATCAACCGTGCTGCACGGTGTGGCGCTTGAAGTGGATTTCCACGCCTTTGGGCACCAGGCGCTTGCGGCCTTTCTGGCGGCGGCGGCGCAGGATGTCGCGGCCAGCCTTGGTGGCCATGCGGGCACGGAAGCCGAATTGTTGTTTCCGCGTGCGCTTGGAGGGTTGATAGGTGCGTTTGCTCATGGCTGGACCTGGGTTGAAAAGTGGCTGAGTGAGGCCGCCGGGCGGCTCGGGGGGCGAGACTCTAGGGGCCGCGACCCGCTTGTCAATCCGCCAGTGATGGAATTTTTCGCGCCATCAACGGCCGAGGGTTTTGAGGCGGCTGAGGATTTCGACGGCGCGTTTTGCCTCCTCGGTGCGGCGGAATTCGCAGCGCTCGTCGGCTTCCTTCTGCATCGCCTTGCTTTCGCCGCGTCCGACCGGATTCACCTCCGGATCCTCGCTTTCCGGCCAATTCCACGAGTCGGTGCGGAAGCTGGCGAGCGGCAGCCATTCCCTGCCGTGGACCTTGAGGTTGCCCATCGGGCTGGTCGACCAACCGTAGCGCACGGCGACCGGCTTTTCGACGAGCGGGCTCCAGACGTGGATGACCTTCGCGTCGCAGCTCTTGTTGGGGGTGTTCCACGCGCCGTTGTCCTTTACCATCTTGAAGCGGGCGTGGGCCATGTGGAACTTGCCGTCCTCGCCGGCGATCGAGAAGCCGCGCGGGATCATCGACTGGTCGTCGGGCATCACCGGCTTGTCGAAGGTCAGCACCATCTCGTCGCCCTTCGGCTCGGCGGAAACCAGGGCCGCGGTGTCCCAGTTCACTTTCGTGCCGTAAACCTTGTTGAGCGCCCAGCGGGCCGCACGCTCGCCGTGGGCGCGCTTCTTGTGCGGGTGGAGTCCCGGAATCTGGATGTCGTAGGCCGGCAGGAAGGCGGTGAGGGCCGGGTCGCCGACGTCCGCCAGCCCGAGCCGTTGCGACTCGCGGATGTAGGGCCCGCCGCCGGTCGAGAACGCCTCGAAATTCTCCTCGGTCTGGGAAATTCCCCCGGCGCAGAAACCGATCACGCCGACCGGCAGGGCGGGGTCCTTGAAGTCCTCGCGCCAGCCCTCGACCATCAGCTTCATCAGCACCCGGTAGCGTTCGGGGCGGCAGTTGCCCGACATCGCGTTGTTGTAGCCCTGGTGGAACAGGACGCCCTTGATGTGGTAGCCGATGAACGCGCCGAACATGCCGTTGTAGCAGGCTCCGGCGTCGCTCGGGCTCATGCCCGGGATGTCCCACGAGACAAGGTTCTCGCTCGCCTCCGGCTTGGCCGGCCACTTTTCCTCGGGCACGCCTTTCGATTTCGCGCGCTCGAGGGTGCGCTGCCATTTCTCCAGCGCCCGCGCCCTCGGGTCGAACTCTGCCTGCCGCTTCGCGACCGACTCGGCGTAGCGCTTCGCCAGCGGGTGGTCGTTAAACTTGTGATGGGGAACCAGCGATTCAATCGACGCGCCGCCACGGGAATTGTCGATGATGCCGATGGGCACTTGCAGCGCACGCTGGACGCGCGAGGCGAAGGAGAAGCCGATGGACGAGATGCCGGCGGCGGTCTCCGGCGTGGACTCGACCCAGCCACCGGTGCCCAGTTTCTCAACCGGGATGTCGGCCTGCAGGGTGGCCTGCTCGTTCGTGCTGATCTTGAGGAAGCGCAGCAACGGCTGATGGGCCTGAGCGCCCTCGATGTCGCCGTCGAGCGTCTTGCCGAGCGGGAAGGCCATGTTGCTCTGGCCGTTCATCACCCACACGTCGCCGATGACGATGTTCTCCATCTCGATCGTTTCATCGCCGGAACGGATGACGAGTTTCCGCGGCTCGGCGCTGGCTTCACTGGCGGAAAAAGTGACTTCCCAGCGGCCCTGATCGCCACCGGCGGTGGCCTGCGCCTGTTCGGTTCCGAATTGGACCGCAACTTTGTCGCCGGGATCGGCCCAGCCCCAGATGACGATGGGTTTGTCACGCTGAAGAACCATGTGGCTGGAAAAAATGCCGTGGGCCTTGAGCGGCTGGGCGGCAGCCGAAACAGGACAGACTGCCAGTAATAATAGAGAGAGCGAGGTGCGGACCAGAAACGTGGGGTTCATTGTGATTTCGGTTGGGTTTTTCAGGAAAGAAGCTTGTGAGGCATGGTCGATTTCATTCGCTGGAAGTGGCGGCGTGTTTTTCCTCCAGCCGTTTCCAATACGCTGCCCAGTATTCGTCGTAGTAATCGAGGCCGGCTTTTTCGATGAAATCGGCCTCCACCACGACCGGCGCTTTGCCGGGATCGTAGTCCTTCAGATGGTCCTTCCCGGCACGTTCGCGCGGCGAGGTGAAGCGCCATTCGCCATCGCCGAGGATTTCCGCGAGTAACTCCGCCAGCCCGGGATCGTAGGCCTTGAGCTGCTCACGGGTGTGGATGTGGTTGTGGTCATGGTCCATCGTGCGATTGGTGCCGAACCACGATTGGACACCCTCGGCGAAATATTCGGCGCGGTTCTTGGAGGCATAGCAGTCCTTTTCGCCGCCGAAGACGATGAGCACCTGGTCCTTGCCGGTGACTTCCACGGCGGAGTGCGCCTTCCCGCCGTTGACCAGGATGTCGCCTTCATCCAGGCAGCGGGCGAGAAAATCGCGGGGTTTGTCCGGAAACGAGCGGGCGAGGGCGTCGAGCAGTTTCACCGGCTCGTCGCCCTTCACGCGGCGGAACCGCTGGGCCGCGCGTCCGTCATGCCAGAGTTTTTCCGCCACCGCGCCTTCATATAACCTGGTGAGCCGCGCGCGCTGGTCTTCATCGAGTCCGGCGAAGTCGATGACATGCCCGAACTCATGGATGAGAATGCTTTCCAACTGCATGCCGCCCTCGTATTCCATCACATCCTCCTCGGCGAAGAAGACGGTGATGCGGTCGTCGATGCGGGTCAGGAATCCGCGCTGGCGCCAGTTGTAGAAATCGAGTTCGCGGCCGGTCTTGTCGCTCTTGAACTGCGGCACGTCGGATGTCAGCTCGTCGTGCGCGGCGATGATGCAGAGCACCTTGTGGTCGCGGATGCGTTGCGAGACCTCCGGCTGGATGCCGCGCATGATGCGGTCGAACAACCATGCGGCTTCGCGGTGCGTGAAATGGGACACGCGTTCGGAAGTGGCGATCAGGATGCCCTGCACCTCGGTCGTTTTTGTGTAAAACTCGGGATCGAGTCCGTATTCGGCAGCGGTTTCCGCGGACGGCGGCTTGATTTCACCGGCGGATGCAAGTGCGATGGAAACGGATGCCGCGCAGCACAGCATGCGGGGTAGGAAACGGACGGGATTTTTCATGAAATACCAACGGATTCGCAAATGCCGGATACGCCGCGCGAACTGCGATTTATCAGGGGACCGCAGCACTTCCTGAATGATTGGACGGGCGGGACGTCCGGCGCTATGTCCACCGCCGTCATGGTCCATCGTTTCATCCTTCATGCAGTGGCGGCATTCATTGCCCTCGGTTTCTCCCACGCCGCCGACACGCTCGACCTCGCCGGCGAGTGGCGCTTCCAACTCGATCCGGAAAACGCCGGGGTGGATGCGAAATGGTATTCCCAAACGCTCGACGACACCATCCCGCTGCCCGGCACCACCGACGAGGCGAAGAAAGGCCCCGGCCGCGACGAGCGTCCGATCGACCGCCTCGCCAGGCCGTGGGCGTGGGTCGGCCCGGCTTGGTACCAGCGCGAAGTGACCATCCCCGAGACCTGGAACGGCAAACGCGTCACCCTGCACCTCGAGCGCAGCAAATACACCCGCGTCTGGGTGAACGGAACGTTCTGCGGCTGGGACAACACGCTCAGCGCGCCGCAGATTTTCGATTTGTCCAAGGCGCTCACCCCCGGCCGCCACACGATCACCTTGCTGATCGACAACTCGAAGCTTCCTCCCGTCGGCCCGGCCCACCAGGTGGACGAGCGCACGCAGACGAACTGGAACGGCGTGGTCGGCACCATCGAATTGCGCGCCACCGACCCGGTCTGGATCAAGGACGCGCAGGTCTATCCGAACGCGGCGGAAAAAAAGGCCCGCGTGCGGGTGGTCATCGGCAACACCACCGGCGCGCCCGCCAAGGGGGAAATCAAGGTGAGCTGCCGGAGTTATCATATCGATTCGCCCGAGGATTTCGCCCCCTTGACCGTGGCTGTGGATGCTCCGGGCGAGGAAACCGTCGTCGAGTTCACCTACGAGCCCGGCGCAAACGTGCCGCTGTGGGACGAGTTCCGGCCGGCCATGCTCCAGCTCGGCCTGCAACTCGAAACCCGGGCCGGCGGAAAATCCTACAAAAACACGCTTCCGGTGAACTTCGGCATGCGCGATGTCAGCACCGATTACAATCTGCTCAAGATCAACGGCAGCGTCGTTTTCATGCGCGGCCGGCTCGATTGCGCGAACTACCCGCTCACCGGCTACGCGCCGATGGACAAGGACGAGTGGAAACGGATTTATGGCATACTAAAGGAATGGGGGCTCAACCATGTGCGTTTCCACTCGTGGTGCCCGCCGCGCGCCGCGTTCGAGGCGGCTGATGAAATGGGCTTCTATCTCCAACCCGAGCTGCCCAACAAGCGCAGCGCGTTCAACGCGGACGACAGCAAGGACGCCGCCTACCACAACATCGATTTCATGGAAGGCGAGAACATGGACGAAAGCATCTCCCTCTATGACTATGCCAAACGCGAGGGCGAACTCATCTTCCGCCACTTCGGCAACCATCCGTCGTTCGTCATGTTC
>DATISV010000023.1:0-5109 GCA_035468505.1 Luteolibacter sp.
CAGCGCGGTTTTGCCTGGCAGGTGCCGCTGCTCACGCTGCCGCAGGCGCGGTTCCTGCTGATGTCCGCCACTCTGGGCGAGACGGCGTTTTTCGAGGAGGCGATTACGGAACTAACAGGATCGCCGACGGTGCTCGTGAAATCCGAACAACGGCCAGTGCCGCTGGAGTTCGAATACAGCGAGACATCGCTTCAGGAAAAGGTGGCGGAACTGGTGGAGGCGGGCAAAGCGCCGATCTATCTGGTCCATTTCACCCAGCTCGCCTGTGCCGGGACCGCACAGAATCTGATGAGTTCGAATTTCTGTTCGAAGGAGGAGAAACAAGTCATCGCGGAGATGCTGCACGATGCGGATTTCCGCAGTCCCTATGGCAAGGAGATCGCCAAACTGCTGCGCCACGGTATCGGCATCCACCATGCGGGGCTGCTGCCGAAATACCGCGTGCTGGTCGAGAAGCTCACGCAGCGCGGACTACTCAAGGTCGTTTGCGGCACGGACACGCTGGGCGTGGGTGTGAACGTGCCGATCCGCACGGTGATGTTCACCCAGCTATTCAAATACGATGGCAGCGGCACCAAAACGCTCACGGTGCGGGACTTCAAGCAGATCGCCGGGCGCGCCGGGCGCCGCGGTTTCGACACGACCGGCACCGTGGTCTGCCAGGCACCGGAACATGTGGTCGAAAACCTGCGCCTGGAGAAAAAGGCGTCGTCATCCGGAAGGAAGAGTTATGTGAAACGCAAGCCGCCGGAGAAGGGTTTCGTCAACTGGGACGAGAACAGCTTCCGCCGCCTGATCGAGGCCCCGCCGGAAAAGCTCGGCTCCAGTTTCCAGATCCGGCATTCGCTGCTGCTCAACCTGCTAGGCCGCGAACACGAGGACGGCTGCGAGGCGTTGCGCAAACTCATCCGCGACTGCCATGAGACCGCGGCGAAGAAGAAGGCGTTGCGCCGGCGCGCGTTCCAGTTGTTCCGCGGCCTGGTCGAGGGCGACATCCTGCGTATCATTCCCAAAGACCATCGCAGCGGCCCGGCGAAGGTGGCGCTCAACATCGAGCTGCAGGACGATTTCTCGATGAACCAGGCGCTCGGGCTGTGGTTGCTGGACACGCTCCCGCAGTTGGACATCGAATCGCCGGACTACGCGCTCAATACGCTTTCCCTGATCGAGGCTATCCTCGAAAACCCGGACGTCATCCTGCGCCGACAGGTCGATCTGCTCAAAGGCGAGTTGGTCGCGCGCCTGAAGAGCGAGGGCGTCGAATTCGATGAACGCATGGAACGGCTGGAGGAAGTCGAGTGGCCGAAGCCCGGCAAGGAGTTCATTTACGATTGCTATAACTCCTTCGTCGCCCGGCGGCCGTGGATGAAGGAAGCGGCCATCCGGCCGAAATCCATCGCCCGCGAGATGTTCGAGCACTGGCAGTCGTTCGAGGATTACATCAAGACTTATGGATTGGAGCGCAGCGAGGCGGTGCTGTTGCGCCATCTGTCGGATGTTTACAAGGTGCTTTCACAAACCGTGCCGCCCGCGGCGAAAAACGAGGAACTCATCGAAGCCGAACATTTCCTCGAAGCGATCGTCCGCAACGTGGACTCCAGCCTGCTCGACGAGTGGGAGAAGCTGCGCGACCCGGAATACACGCCAGGAAAAACCGACGCCGCGCCCGTCATGAAAGCCGTGGCATTCACGCGGCAGCGGCCGGCATTCCTCCGGGCTGTCAGAAATGCGGTGTTCGGTGTCGTCAAGGCTCTCTCGCAAAATGATGTGGCGAAGGCTCTCGAACAAATCGAACCCGAGGATCCGGACGGGCAGCCATGGACGCGTCAGCGCATCGTGGCCCTGCTCGACGCCTATTTCGCCGGCCACGAGCGCATCCGCCTGGACCCCGAGGCCCGCGCGGCCAAGCACACGCGCATCACCGAGGACAGCCCGCGCCGCTGGACCTGCGAGCAGATCGTGGTGGACCCGGAGGAGTTGAACGACTGGTCGCTCAACTTCGTCATCGACCTCGACCGCTGTGATGCCGCCGGCTCGGCGGTGCTGGTGCTCGAAGACTTCGCGCCGGTGGGCTGACGGAACAGCAGCTCATGATGCCGGAAAATTGGAATCCCAAGGGGCGGTTATTTGTCGGTGCATGAAACCCGCGGAGGATGACCTCCGCGGGTTCGTGATATCGGGGGGATTTCAGAGGGGAACTTATTCGGCGATCTCGAACAGCGATACATTGCCGCTCACCTCGTTGGCGACGATGAGCAGGGGCTTGCCGTTCGGGCTCTTGTCGGCCGGGACGAACTCGATTCCTTCGGCACCGAGGTCGCCGGCGTCCTCCGCGGCCACCGTGAAGTCGCGCGGATTGATATATTGGACGTAGGCGGGAGCTTCCGGATCGCTGATGTCATAGACCATCACGCCGCCGACGCGCTCGAGGCCGACGAAGGCGAAGGTGCGGCCGTTGACTTCGCCGACCGCGACGCCTTCCGGCTCGGGACCTTTGTTGTCGCTGCGACTCTCGAGGCTGTCGTTCTCGTCATTGTTCGCGTTGAAGTCCGCGGGCAGCAGCGAGGCGGTGATTTTCTCGAAATCCGCGCCGCTGTCGTAAACCCGGGTGAGATCGCCCTTCTTGCCGACCTTGAAGATCGAGAACGAGCGGGTGCCGAAGGCATGGATTTCCTCATAGAGGCCGTCGCCATCGATGTCTCCTTCCACCGTGGTCACGGTGAGACGGCCGAGCGCGGCGTTGTCGCGCAGGATCGCGGCGTTCGGGAAGACATCGGGATCCAGCGGCAAATCGCGCAGCCGCTCTTCCTCGGCGAATCCGTCGTAGTCGCGGGCGTCGCCCTCGTTGGCGGTGACCAGATAGGTCACTCCGTCCACCTCATAGGAGGCGATGGCGTCCGGAAGGAACATGCCATAAACCGGCCAGTTCTCGATGTTGACGGCGTCGTCGCGGTCGCTGGCGTCGATGGCCGACTCGATGGCATGGTTGATGCGGCCGAGCGGGCTGACCGAGCGGACCTTGGCGCTGTTGAGATCCACCACGGCGATGGCGTTGTTTTCCTGCAGCGAGACATAGGCGGTGCGGCTGTCCTTGCTGATGGTGCAGTATTCCGGTTCGATGTCCTGCGCGGCAGTAGCACCGGGGCCGAAGATGCGGACGCCGGCGGCGACCAACTGGTCCTTGCTGAACTTGCGGAAGTCGGCCTCGCGATGGCGGAACCGCCAGCCGAAGCGCGGGTGTTTGGACACATCGATCACGCTGACCGAGCCTTCCGGATCGATCGAGTAATCGCTGTTCGGTTCGCCTTCGTTGGCGATGACGAGTTTCTTCCCGTTCGGACTGAAGGCGATGTTGTCGGGCAGGAAGCCAACGGTTTCGCTGCCGATCATCCCGCCGTTGGTGTCCATGAAGACAACCAGGCCGCGGAGCGGTTCGTCGGTGCTGGTGCGGACACGGGCCACGGCCACGGCGACCAGGCCGTCGGCGATCGCCACGCTGTTGGGGCTGGCCTCGATGTCGTCATCGCCGAACAACGCCGCGAAGTCGATTTCCTGGATGAGGACGGGATTCGACGGATCGGCCGCGTCGAGAATGGTGACGCTTTCAGAGTTGGCGTTGGTGAAGAAGATGCGCTTCGTGGTCGGATCGAAGGCGGAGATTTCCGCCGCGCTTGCATCGAAAACGCCTGTCGAATAATCGCCGATCTTGGCCAGCCGGATGGCGGCCGCAGGCGCGGGCGGGAAGTTCGCGGTGTCGCTGCGGAAGATCAGGTTCTGGATGCGCGCGTCGTAACCTTGAATGAGGTCGGCTTTATTATAAGCCGTCGTTTCATCCGGGAAATTCGCCGCCAGGAATTCAGCCAGCGCATCCTGCTCGGAGCCATCCGGCGCGAAGTCCGCCACACCGGTGGGGGTGGAACCGGGCACCACCAAATCCACGCGGTCCACCGCCGGGCCGGCCGGGAACGGATAACCGTCGCCGCCGCCTGCGAGGAAGTTGAGCGTCACGATGCGGATCGTGTCGGCGGGATCACCGACCACTTCGCCGTTTTCCACCAGCGGTGAAATCGTCTCGCCACTTTCCTCATCCACCAGGGAGGCGGAAACGACGCGGCTGCCGGCTGGCAACGATTCGTCGAAGGTGAAGCGCAAGCCGGACACCTGCGGGAAGCGACCTTGCGCACCGGAGGCGGCGACGCCGTGTTCGAGCACGGCACGCAGCTCGGCGCGGGTGAGCGTGAGCAGCGAGAGGCCGTTGTTGAAAGCCAGCGACGTCTGGATCGCATTCTGGCTGATGCCACCCTCGGGACGTCCGCTGAGTGGGTTGGCCGCGGGCGGAATGCGCACCGCTTCGACCTCACCGGCCGGAACGACGATCTCGCCGATCGACGCGCGGATGCCGCCGCCGTTCTTGATCGAGACGATCGTGCCCGGATCGTATTGCTTCGCGACGAACAGGTTGGCGTCGGCGGTCAGGTTGCCGAGGTTGGTTTCCTGGGTGCGCACGCCGTCGAGCAGGCCCGGACCACGGTTGCCATTGAGGTATTCGGTGGTGACGCCGAAGAAATTGCCGTCGGTGGCGATGATCTGGTCGCGGATCGCATCGGCGATTTCCTGAATCACCGGATCGACCAGCGCTGCCGCACCGAGGTCGGCCACGCCTTGCTCGTCGGTTGCGAAGGCGCCGGATACCGCGGAGTCATAGGAATTCTTGATCACGCGGCCTTGCGGATCGAAATCGATGACAAGGCGACCGACGTATTTGTAGGAACCGTCGGTGTTGACCACCGGCACCTCGTTGCCGTCGAGGTCGGTTTTCCAAATCGGATAGGTTCCGTGCACGCTGTCGCCGGCGCGCGGACGGTCGTTTTCGTCGAACAACCGGGGGTTGGAACCGCCGGCGACGATGATGTCCACATTGCGCAGTCTTTCCGCGAGAGCCGGCTCGATGGCGATCTGCTGCATGTGGGCGAGCAGGATCACCTTGTTCATGCCGGGGTTGGCGGCCAGCAACGCGTCCACCGCTGTCTGGATATCGGCGGCCAGCGCGTCGAGTTCGGCAGGCGATGGCACACCGCCGAAGGGACTGGGCTTCACCGTAATCGAGCC
>DATISV010000024.1:0-4947 GCA_035468505.1 Luteolibacter sp.
AAGCACCCTGGCGTTGTATCCGTCAATCCCGCTGAAAAATGCGCAGGCTTGGGCAAGCGAGGCGGAGCCATTCCGGACCTGCGGGTCTTGAATCCCGTCCGTGATCCACTCCGCTACGACTCACGATCCGGCTGCGATGCCCGCGTTTGACGATTATGACTTCGACGATCGTCCGTTCCTCGTGTTTTGGGAAATCACCCGGGCCTGCGCGCTGGCGTGCAGCCATTGCCGGGCGGAGGCGCAATCGCGTCGTCATCCCGAGGAACTCGATACCGCGCAGGCCTTGCGCCTGATTGGGCAGATGGCGGATTGGAAACCGCCGATGCTGATCCTGACCGGCGGCGATCCGCTGATGCGCCGCGACGCGCTCGATCTGGTGCGCGCGGCGGCGGGTTCGGGGCTGCATGTGGGGCTGAGCCCGGCGGCGACCGAGCGGCTCTTGAAAACGGATTTTTCCGAAATCAAGGCGGCGGGCGTGCAGCGCATGTCGCTCAGTCTCGATGGCGCGACGCGCGAAACGCACGATGCCTTCCGGCGGGTTTCCGGTACCTTCGACCGCACGATCGAAGCCGTGCACCGGGCCCACGACGCGGGACTGAGTTTGCAGATCAACACCACGCTCACCCGCGGCAACATGGGCGAGTATGAGGCGTTCAAGCAACTCATGTTCGAACTCAAGCCGGCGATGTGGAGCGTGTTCCTGCTCATTCCCACCGGCCGCGCCGGATTGGACGACATGCCCGAGGCCGAGGACATCGAGCGGGTGTTCGAGGACATGGCCGGACTGGTTGGCAAGGCTCCCTTCGCGGTGAAAACCACCGAGGGTCACCACTTCCGCCGTGTGGTGATGCAGAAACTCGGCGGCGGTGCCTCGCGCCCGCGGCCCGGCATGCGCTCGCCGCTCGGCATCCGCGACGGCCGCGGTGTGATGTTCATTTCCCACACCGGCGAGGTCTCTCCGAGCGGTTTCCTGCCGATCGTCTGTGGCAACGTGAAGGAAACCCATCCGGCGGAAATATACCGCCAGCATCCCTTGTTCGTCTCTCTGCGCGACAGCGACGCGCTCGGCGGCAAGTGCGGTGTATGCGAGTTCCGCAAGGTCTGCGGTGGCTCGCGTTCCCGCGCCTACGGCATCTACGGCGATCCCTTCGCCGCCGACCCGGCCTGCGTCTATCAACCGAAAAAAGCCCAAGCTACCAACCCACAACCTGTCCCGACCCCATGATCAATCTCACCAAACTCTGGACCGGCGTGGCTCAGCCCGCTGACTCGCTTCGTTACGGCCATGCCTCCGGCCACCGCGGCCACAACGGCAGCACCAATGCCAGTTGCATGCCCGTGGCCGCGCGCGCGCGCAAGCCGATCACCGTGTGGAACATCACCCGCACCTGCAACTTGCGCTGCGTCCACTGCTACTCGGACTCGATGGCGATGCAGTATCCCGGCGAACTGACCTGGGAGCAGATGCAGGAAGTGGTCGGGGATCTCGCCGCCTATCAGGTGCCTTCGCTGCTGCTCTCCGGCGGCGAGCCGATGATCCACCCGCGTTTCTTCGACCTGGTGGACCTCGCCACCGAGAAGGGCCTCAAGCTGACGATTTCCACCAACGGCACGCTCATCACGCCGGAAAAAGCGGCGCTGCTCAAGGCCGCCAATGTCGCCTATGTCGGCATCTCGCTCGATGGCATCGGCAAGATCCACGACGAGTTCCGCCGCAAGGAGGGTGCCTTCGACGCCGCGGTGCGCGGGTTCAGGAACTGCCATGACGTCGGCCAGAAAACCGGCCTGCGCCTCACGCTCACCCGCCACAACGTGGAGAACATCGAGCAGATTCTCGATTTCATCGAGGAGAAGGAAATCCAGCGCGTGTGTTTCTATCATCTCGTGCCCGCCGGCCGCGGCAGCGAGTTGCAGGTGCTGCCGCCCGAGGAGGCGCGCGGCGCGATCGACACGCTGATTTCCCGCGTCGAGCAATGGCACAGCCAGGGGATCGACCGCGAATTGCTCACCGTCACCCAGCCGGCCGACGGCGCCTATTTGCTGGTGCGCATGGAACGCGAGAACCATCCGAACCTCGACGAGGCAAGGCGCTTGCTCTCATGGAATGGCGGCGGCGCGAACAGCTCCGGCCGCGGCATCGCCAACATCGATACCCAGGGCAACGTCCACCCCGACCAGTTCTGGCAGGACATCATTCTCGGCAACGTGAAGCGGATGCCGTTCTCGCAAATCTGGGATGGCCAACACCCGGCCTCGGCCGAAACGCTCGCCCAGATCCGCTCGATCGGCCTGCTCTCGCAGGAGGAACGCCAGGCCCGCATGTCCGGCCCCTGCGCGGATTGCAAATGGTTCAACATCTGCGGCGGCGGCTTCCGCACCCGCGCCGCCTTCTGCAACAACGGCGACTTCTGGGGCTCCGACCCCGGATGCTATCTGAACGACAGCGAGCGCATGGCCGGCAGTCTGGAAACGGCGCTCGCGAGTTGATGCCTGTGGCATGAATGAAGATTCTTTACTGCCTCGGAAAACAGGGATGACGCATTCAATTGGCAGTCAATATCCCATGCTCGTGGTTGTTAGGAATCCTGCAAATCCAAGGATAATCCTGAAGGCATTCCGAAACGCAGCCCGGGATTGGCCCAACCCCGGGTATCACATCCCCCGGTTTGGCAAGCCTGAAGGGCTTGTGAAGGCGCGGCGCGGACGTCCTGCGGAACGCCGTTGGCGTTCTTCTCGGTGACCCACGTTCCCCAGGGTTGTTCCAACCCCGGGCTGTGCTGCTGAATCCCTTTGGGATTGGGAAACCTCCCGGAATTTGATGCGTGGGGCTCCCCAAGAAAAAAGCCACCGGTCGCGAGGCCGGTGGCTTTTTCTATAAACGGGTCGGAATTCTCACTCAAGCCCTGCGGCGGCGCAGCAAGGCCAGCATGCCGAGTCCGCCAAGCAACGCGGCGGAGGGCTCGGGGATGACGGTGACTGAGACCGAGTCTAAGAAACCATCATTTCCTGAACCACTTGGAGCAGTCATGAAGAAGCGCACATCTTCAAAGGATGTCATTGAGCCTCCTGTAAAGAAATATGTGTTTGCGGGAGTGCTGAAAGATTCGGAACTGCCACGGCGGTTGACGGTAAAATCATATGTGTTGGTTCCGAGTTCGGAGGTGAAGGTGAAATCGTAGATGTTGTTTGTCGCGAACGTGATGTCGTTGATTGCGAAATTACTACCCCCGTCGTTCACTTGGAGTTTGCCGTTTTGCGCTCCATCCAGGAATTTGAATGTGATCAGGGTGTTGCCGTTTTGGTCTCGAAGATTCAGTCCGAGTTCGCTGGTGACGCCACCATCGTTATCGGTGACCACATCCCAACCTGCTCTCATGCTCCATGAGACAGTCACTATGTCACCTGTCGTGGTGATCGGTGAAACGACGGAGCGAACCGCATCGTTGTTTTGGCCATAAAGGCCGAGAGTGTATGTGCCATCGATCACGCTTCCGGAATTCATGTAGGATCCGCCGGAGACCGACCAACCGGATGCCCAACCGGAACCACCGGTTGTTGAATTGCTCTCAAAATCATCGTTCGCAATGACTGCGCCCGAAGAGTCCGTGGATGACGCCGCCATGGCTACAAATATGGTGGCCAAAGAGAAGATTTTGGGTTTCATGGATGTTGATTGAATGAGAGGTTTTACAGGGGCAAAAATCTCAAAATATGCGGAGTGGTCAATCGGATTTTTTTGTTTTGTCCCATGGTATTGTACGCTTGGCAAGATGCCGCAGCCAGACATGGGTTTCAACCGGGAAATGTGAACCGGGGAATGGACGGTTTAGGAAAATTTTCAGGTATTTTCCGGCAATACGCTTTATTGCTGCAAGTCTCTTACGGAAAGTGCTTTACAAATTCCGTCGAATGGGTGGTGTGAGAAATTTTTCACAGCCGCCGCGCCAGCGCCCGGCCGGTGGGGGATGCCGGGTTTTTCCGGATTTCCTCCGGGGAACCGGCGGCCACCAGCTTTCCGCCGTTGGTTCCGCCGCCGGGGCCGAGTTCGATCACGTGGTCGGCGGCGGCGATGACGTCGAGGTGGTGCTCGATGACGAGCACGCTGTGGCCGGCGTCGCGGAGCTTGAAGAAGGCGTCCATGAGGCGCTCGACATCACCGAAATGCAGGCCGGTGGTCGGTTCGTCGAAGAGGTAGAAGGTGTGGGGTGCCTGGGGGCGGGCGAGTTCGACGGCGAGTTTGAGCCGCTGGGCCTCGCCGCCGGAGAGCGTGTTGGCGGCCTGGCCGAGCTGGAGGTAGCCGAGGCCGAGATCGTCCATGGTGGCGAGGATGTGGCGCAGTTTGGGGACCGGGCGGAACAGATCGAGCGCCTCGCCGATGGAGAGCGCGAGCACGTCGGCGATCGAGCGGCCCTTGTAGGTGACTTCGAGCGTTTCGCGGTTGAAGCGGCGGCCGTCGCAGGCGGGGCAGGGGACCCAGGCGTCGGGCAGGAAGTGCATCTCGATTTTCAGCCTGCCGTTGCCCTGACAGCGTTCGCAGCGGCCGCCGGCGGCATTGAAACTGAAGCGGCCCGCGCCGTAGCCGCGCTGCTTGGCAAGCGGCAGCATCGCGAACAGCCCGCGGATCAGATCGAAGGCTCCGCTGAAGGTGGCGGGATTCGAGCGCGGGCTGCGACCGATCGGCGATTGGTCGGCGATGACGCATTTTTCGATGGCGTCGAGACCCTCGATGCGGTCGTGCGCGCCGGGTGTTTCGCCGGAGTTGTGGAAATGGCGGGCGAGCGCGCGCCGCAGGATGTCATCGGCGAGCGTGGATTTGCCGCTGCCGCTCGGCCCGCACAGGCAGACGATTTGGCCGAGCGGGATTTCGACGTCGAGGTTTTGCAGGTTGTGCTCGCGCGCGCCGCGGATGGTGATTTTTTCGCCTCCAAACTGTAGCGGCGGCCTGCG
>DATISV010000025.1:0-4504 GCA_035468505.1 Luteolibacter sp.
CGGGCTCCGGCAGGGCGGTGGCATCGCCGGAGCGCACGCGCAGCGCGAGCAACTCTTCGGGCGGGGTGTTCGCGGAGCGCGGCAGTTCGAGGCGGATGGTCACATCCGCGCGTTCCTCCGGTTGATGGAGCAGATCGACCGTCTCGCCATCCACGGCGATCTTCAAGGTTTGGGAAATCGTGGCGGCGCTGATGCCGTGCAGCGCGGCTTTTTCCTTGTCGATGACAAAGCGCGCCTTCTGCTGGTCGGCCTCGATATACCAATCGACATCGACGACTCCGGGCGTGCTCTTGAAGATGTTTTTCACTTCCTCGGCGAGCTTGAGGCGCGCGTCGTCATCGGGGCCATAGATCTCGGCGACAAGCGTCTGGAGCACCGGTGGGCCGGGCGGCACCTCGGCGATGGCCACGCGCGCGCCGTAACGCTCCGCGATGGCCGCGACGCGGGGGCGCACGCGCTTGGCGATGTCGTGGCTCTGCGACTTGCGCTCGTGCTTGGAGACGAGATTGACCTGGATGTCCGCCACGTTCGCGCCGCGGCGCATGCAGTAGTGGCGCACCAGGCCGTTGAAATTGTAGGGCGATGAAACACCGGCATAGACCTGATAGTCGGTGACTTCCGGTTCTTTGCGAATGGCAGCGGCCATCTCGCGCGCCACGGAGGCGGTTTGTTCCAGCGATGATCCCTCGGGCATGTTGAGGATTACCTGGAACTCGCTCTTGTTGTCGAAGGGCAGCATTTTCACCTTCACCCAGCCGATGCCCACGGTGGCCATCGCGCCTAACAACAGCGCGGTGATGGCGGCGAGGAAAACCCAGCGCCAGCCGCCGTGATGAATGAGCGGACCCATCATGCGGCGGTAGAGTTTGGTGAAGAAATCCTCTGGGTGCTCGCTGGCCTGATGAGGTTCGAGGTCTTTGCCCGAAGGTGTGCCTTCGGTGAGTTTGGAATACTTCTTTCCCCAGCGCAGGATTCGAATGGAGGCCCACGGCGTGACGATGAACGCGATCAGCAGCGACCAGAACATCGCCGCGCTCGCTCCGATCGGGATCGGCCGCATGTAGGGTCCCATCAAGCCGCCGACGAATGCCATCGGCAATACGGCGGCGATCACCGCGAAAGTGGCGAGGATGGTGGGGTTGCCGACTTCGCCGACGGCCTCCACCGCGATGGCGGACCAGTCGCGTCCCTTGTTCTGCGGCAGGTGGAAATGCCGTACGATGTTTTCCACCACGACGATGGCGTCATCCACCAGGATGCCGATGCTGAAGATCAGCGCGAAGAGCGTGATGCGGTTGAGTGTGAAACCATAGAGATAGAAGACCAACAGCGTGAGCGCCAGCGTGGCGGGAATGGCCACCGCGACGATGCCGCTCTCGCGCCAGCCGAGCGTGAGCCAGATGAGGATTGCCACGCTGAACACGGCGATACCCATGTGCAGCAGCAGTTCGTTGGATTTCTCCGCGGCGGTCTCGCCGTAGTTGCGCGTGACGCTCACCGTGACATCGGCGGGAATGATCGAACCCTTGAGCAACTCCACTTTCCGCAACACCTCATCGGCCACGGAAATGGCGTTGGCTCCGGGGCGTTTGGCGATGCTCAGGGTAACGGCAGGTTCTTCAGCACCCTTCGTTCCGTAAAAGACATATTGCGAAGCCTCTTCGCCGCCATCGTGGATTTCCGCGACTTCCCGCAGATAGACCGGACGCCCGCCGAAGACACCGACAACGACATTGCCGACATCCTTGGCCGTTTCGAGAAACGCGCCGGTTTCTATCAGAACTTCGCGGTTGCCGGTGGTCAGGCCGCCGGCGCGGAACTGGCGGTTCGCCTGCTGGAGCATCGGCACCAGTCCCGCCGGGCTCAGATTGCGCGACGCCAGTTTCACGGGATCGAGCAGCACGCGCACCGTGCGGCGCGAACCGCCGTGCAGCGTGGTTTCCGCCACCAATGGCACCTGCTTGACCGATTCATCGACCTGCGCGGCCAGCCGCCGCAGCGTGAGGTGATCGTAACGCGGGCTGTGGAAGGTGAGCGCGAGGATGGGCACGTCGTCGATGCTCTTCGGTTTGATCAGCGGCGGGGTGACGCCCATCGGAATGCGGTCGAAATTCGAGCGCAGTTTTTCGGTGAGTTTCACCATGCTGGCCTCCGGGTCCTCGCCTACCTTGAAGCGCACGATGACGAGGCTTTCGCTGTCCCGCGAAGTGCTGTAAATGTATTCCACGCCGGGAATTTCCCACAGCAGCTTCTCCATCGGCCGCGTGGCACGCTCCTCGATCTCCTTCGACGAGGAACCGGGCATCGAGACCATCACATCGATCATCGGCACCTTGATCTGCGGCTCCTCCTCGCGCGGCAGCAGGATGACGGCCGCCGCGCCTAACAGAACCGAGGCGATGACGACGAGCGGCGTGAGCTTGGAATCGATGAAGGTCGCCGCGATGCGGCCGGCGATCCCAAGATTCGGTGATGGCTGGCTCATGGCGGGATGGTCACGGGTTGGCCGTCGGAGAGTTGTGCAGGATCTTCAGTGACGACAACTTGGCCTTCTTCAAGACCGGAAAGCACCTCCACTTGCCCGTCCAGCGTCTTGCCGGTCTTGACCAGGCGCAGAGCGGCCTTGCCGTCTCCAACAACGAACACCATCTCCATCTGGCCGCGCTTGATCACTGCGGATTGCGGCACCAGCAGCAGCATCACCTCCGCCACCGGCACCGAGACGCGCCCGAACTGCCCGGTGCGCAGGCCCGCGGCGGGCGGCAGATCGAGTTTCACCTGAAAGGTCCGGCTCACCGCGTCCGCCACCGGCGCGATCTCGCTTACCAGCGCCTCCAGCGGGCCGCCTGCCGAAGCAATCATCACCTTCATCTTGTCACCGAGTTTCACATTGCCGAGAAGCGCCTCGGGAAGATCGGCTTCGAAGCGCAGGTTTGTGGGAGCTTCGATTTCAAGCAGTGGCTTGCCCGGCATCGCGAGATCGCCGACGTCGGCAAGTTTTCGCGTGATCACCCCGTCGAAGGGCGCGGTGACGCGGGCATAGCTCATCATCGTTTCCGCCTCGTTCACGGCCGCCTCGCCCACTTCGACGCGCGCCTGGGCGGAATCGAATTCCCGGCGGGTCGTGGCATTGGTGGCGATGAGTTTTTCCTGGCGGGCGAAATCGCGCCGAGCCTGGTCGAGCATCGCCTTCGCCTGGTCCACCCTGGCCTGGACCTCGCGGGCGTCGAGCGTGGCAAGCAGATCCCCGGTCTTGACCATTTCGCCGGGGACGGCGGTGTATTCGAGCACGCGCCCGCTGACTTTGGCTTCGACGGCGGCGCGCAACTTCGAGCGCACGGTGCCGACAACCTCCTCGGTGGCGATGTGCGGTTCGCTGATGGCTGGCTGCGTCTTGACGGCGACGGCGGGCGCATCCGCAGCTTTGACGGATGTTTTTTCGCTCCCGCCGCAACCGGCCAGCATGCAGAACAGCGCAATGACCAGGGGAAGCGTCGCTTTCATGGCTTGAAGCAAGTGGCGGGAGGTGACGGGAAGGCCCCTCCGCCCGGGGGTTTTAGAGCGAGTCAACGATTTCGGCGGGCATCTGGAGTCCCTTGGGTTGGATGACGCCCATGCCCTTATCCGGAATAAAACATATGCCCTGATTGACAGCGCGACAATACGCGATCTCGCCCCCTCGGGAGTCCCCGCCAGGTTGAAGATTTGTCCCCATACCTCGGTGCACTCTCCGCTGTGCCTGATCGCCACGCTGGTTTTTCCGCCGCCCGACGGGCTGGGTGTCGATGGCTGCCGCACGGCGGGTGCGGCGATGTTGATGGCGGTGTTCTGGATCACCGAGCCGATTCCGATCCCCGCCACCGCGATGGATTTGGCTTCCAAGCTTGTATGGCACCCGGATTTTTCACTAGGCTGGCCATCGTATTTACAAATGCAGTGATATCCCCCTTCCTCCCTCGCAACCCCCTCAAAACCAACCGACAGGGCTTTATACCGCCGAACCCTGAAAAGCGATTTTCTGGCAGCATTTCCTGGCACTAATCCAACCCCACATAAGAGAAATACGAGATCCCATGACAAAAAAACGAAACCACACCATCGGAGCACTGGCGTCTGTCGCCGTGCTGTTAGCCACCGGTCCGACATGGGCCCAGACCACACCCGGCTTCGCCTTTGAGGTCGACGCCGGCCTCGACGATGGCGCCAACGCGATTTGGGAAGCCAGCCCCGGCACCACGGGAGCGAACATCGAATTTGCCTTGGATGGAACCGTGACCTGGGGAGCCATCGGCAGCACCTCCACCCAGCTCACCCACGCCTACGATTTCCCTGGTGGACTCGTCGGCTCCGGTTCTGAAGCCGGAGATGGTGGAGGCAAACTCTCCAAAATCAGTGATGGTCCGGGCGAGTGCTGGTCCTTTCAGGACGGCCCCACGCCCGGTGGCTGGGACGTGCAGGATGTGACGATGGAAATCTGGTTCCGCCCGGACAACCTGACCCCTCC
>DATISV010000026.1:0-2701 GCA_035468505.1 Luteolibacter sp.
TGGTTGGTGCTCGACCACAAACCCCGCCACTTGATCGTCCGCCCGAAACGCGGCCGCGGCATCCTCCGTCGCCGCGATCAACCGGTGCTCGGTCTGGTGGATTACGAACTGCTGGTGCCGACCCATTCCCCATAATCCGACCCCATCCGCCACCATGCTCAACATCGCACTCTTCGGCCCGCCCGGCGCGGGAAAGGGCACCCAGTCCGAATATCTCGTCAAGCACTTCAACTTGTTCTACATCTCCACCGGTGATATGTTGCGCCGCGAGCTCGCCGCAGGCACCAAACTCGGCGAGGAGGCGCGCGGGATCATCGCCGCCGGCGGACTCGTGCCGGATGAAATCATCGTCCAGATCATCGAGAAAACCATTACCGAGAATCCGCAGGCGTCCGGATTCCTGTTCGACGGCTTCCCGCGCACCTTCGTGCAGGCCTACATCCTCGACGGGCTGATGATCAAACTCAACACCGCCCTCAACTGCCTGATCAACCTCGACATTCCCGAGGACGTTTCCGTCGAGCGCCTGCTCAAGCGCGGCGAAACCTCCGGCCGGCTCGACGACAACGAGACCGTCATCCGCAACCGCCTGCGCGAATACCACGACAAGACCCTGCCCGTCTTGCAATTCTATCAGGACAAGGGGCAGCGTCACGATGTGGACGGCACCCGCGGCATCGAGGAGGTGCGCGCCGACATCCTGCGCATCGTCCAGGGCGAACTCGACAAGAACCTCTTCAACCTCGTGCTCTTCGGCTATCCCGGTTCCGGCCGCGGCTCGCAGGGGCTCGCTCTGGCGAAGCGCTTCGGCCTCGAATACGTGGCCACCGGCCGCATGATCGAACAGGAAATCGCCAGCGGCAGCGAACTCGGCGCACAGGTCAGGGACTTGTATGAAAACGGCGCCCTGGTGCCCGATGAAATCGTCGTCCGCCTCATCGAGCGCAAGCTGGCCAATGCCAGCGGCTCGAAGGGATTCGTCTTCAAGGGCATCCCGCGCACCCTGGTGCAGTCCTACATTCTCGACGGGCTGTTGCGCAAACACGGTTCGCAGGTCTCGATGTGCGTGGACATCGAACTGCCGACGCTCGAACTCGTCCGCCGGCTCGACGCCCGCAGCCGCACCGATCGCTGCATGCCGTACGATTCGAGCACCGAGAAGATCGTCAAGCGCCTTCAGGAACACGAAACCAAGACGCTGCCCGTGATCCGCAAGTATCAGGAACGGCACAAGCTGGTCAGCATCGACGGCCGCGGCAGTTTCGAGGAAGTCTTCGCCCGGCTCTGCACCGAGGTGGAGGCCGCCATGCACACCCTGCGCTGAGTTCCGCGCGCCCGTATCCACCGGTCCTGTGGGTGGCATGTTCATGCGCATGGAACAGCGGCTCAAGACTTGTCAGGAACGCTGGTGCGAGTGCGGTCGAGGTAGGCGATGATGCGCTCGGCCACCGGTTCCTCGATCAGGCGGGCGTAAACGAGGTTGCGGGTGAGTTGTTTCGCGGCGGCGAATTGGAGGTCGGTCATGGGTGCCTCATCCGTTCCGGGCGGGGCGAGTTCGAGGTTGGCGATGACCTTTTCGATACCCGGCGACGCCTCTTCGGGAATCAGGGTCCGGATGACGGGTTTCCTGCCGGCCAGCGGTCCTTCGGGGATCTGGACGAGATCGCCCTCCTTCATGGGGTAGAAGACATCGAATACCGGTTGGTAGCCGAGCTTGATGAAGTTGTCGTAGTTGGAGCGCAGGGAATCGCGGACGATTTTCTGGCTGATCGGCATGTCGTCGGGATCGGGTTTATCGTCGAACCATCCGGTCTCGATGCCGAGTCCGCCCTTGATGGCCTCGTCCACGCCCATGCCGAGCGATTCGGCTTCCGCGAGCAGGCCGATGGCGCGGATGAGCGTTTTGCGCGCGTCATCGGCGCTGAACTGGCGGTAGAAGGCGCTCTCGCCGCAAATGTGGCTGAGTTCCGCTACGACCTTGGCCTTGCGCTGTTTTTTGACATAATGCTGGTAACCGTAAATCAGCGCCACCAGCAGGATGACGAGCGTGACGGTGCGAAGGATGATTTGAACGGCGGATGACATGGGAAGTAATCAGGACCAGATGGATTTCTGTTTCGGTGGCGGCTTGGGTTGTTCCTCGAACACCTTGCGCTCGCGGCAGTGGAAGAGCGCTTCCTCGCGGGTGATGTAACCGCCGGCGAGCAGCATCGAAAGGCTGGCGTCGATGGTGCGGTTGCCCTCGCGGACGCCGATTTCCATCAGGCCGACGAGCTGCTCCAGCTTGCGCTCGCGGATGCACGCGCGGATGCCATAGCCGGGGATCATCACCTCGCTGGCAAGCACGCGACCCTGGCCATCGGCGCGCGGCAGCAGCCGCTGGGAAATGATGGCTTCGAGACAGCTTGAGAGTTGCGCGACGATCTGCGGCTGCTGGTCGGCGGGGAATACATCGACGAGGCGGTCGATCGTCTGCGGCGCGTCGGGCGTGTGCAGCGTGGCGAGCACGAGGTGGCCGGTTTCCGCGGCGGTGAGCGCGATGCGGATGGTGTCGAGGTCGCGCATTTCGGACACCACGATCACATCCGGGTCCTGGCGCAATGCCTGGCGCAGCGCGCGGGGAAAGCTCTTGGTGTCACCACCGACCTCGCGCTGTTTGATGAGGCAGGAGCTGTGGGTATAGATGAACTCGATGGGGTCT
>DATISV010000027.1:0-2591 GCA_035468505.1 Luteolibacter sp.
GTCATAGATCACCAGCACCGACTCCGGCGGCCACTTGTGCCATGCCATTACCTGGCGGACCGCGCGGCCGCTGAGGTTCATGAAAGTCTGCGGTTTGAGCAGCAGGGTGCCGTCCGGAAGCTTCGCGAAATGGCTCTGCCACCTCGGTGCGGACTGGAAGACCGCGCCGGAGGCGGCGGCCAGCCGGTCGAGCAGCATGAAACCCACGTTGTGGCGGGTTTCCTCATACTGACGCCCGGGATTTCCCAGGCCCACGATCATCGAAAACGGCATGCCACGGAGGAAACGCCAAAGCCCGGCGATAGGGAAATCCGAAATCGCACCCATGCCGCCGCCGCATGGCATGCATGCGAATCCGGCATTTGGAAATCGCGTCTGCCGCGCCATCGGTAGAAGCATGCAAAAGCAAACGACCATCACCGTCCGCCGCAGCGACGAGCGTGGCCACGCCAACCACGGCTGGCTCGAAAGCCGCCACACGTTTTCCTTCGCCGATTACTATGATCCCGCGCACATGGGCTTCCGCTCGCTGCGCGTAATCAACGACGACATCATCGCACCGCTCGGAGGGTTTCCCACCCACGGCCACCGCAACATGGAAATCTTTTCCTACGTGCTCGAAGGCCGCCTCGCCCACGAGGATTCCATGGGCAACAAGCGCGAGCTGAAGCCCGGTGAAATCCAGCTCATGCGAGCCGGCAGCGGCGTGAGCCACTCGGAATTCAATCCGAGTTCCACCGAGCAGGCACGCCTTCTGCAAATCTGGATCATCCCCGCCGAGCGCGAACTTGAACCCGCCTACAGCGAGTGGACGCCGCCTGCAAACGCCGGAGACATGTCAAAGCTCCCGGTCATCTCTCCCGACGGCCGCGACGGCTCGGCGCACATCGCCCAGGACGCCGTCGTTTACCGACTGCTCACCGGGAAATCCGAAACCATCGCCCACGATCTAACCGACGGCCGCGGCGTCTGGCTGCACGTCATCCGCGGCGAGGCCAGGGTGGGGGACACCACACTCCATCCCGGCGACGCCGCCGCGATCGAACAAGCCGGCAAGCTTGAAATCCAGGCCGGTCCCGACGGCCTCGAAGCGCTGCTTTTCGATCTCGCCTGAAAACTTCCAACTCTCCAAACAAACACACAACCACCATGAAAACCAAAGTCATCCTGCTTGCCATTCCCGCCGCCGTGCTTTTCGCGTCCTGCGAAAACCCGGCCGATCAAACCACCAGCGCCACCGTCGGCGATGCCGTGGAAGTCGCCCCCGGTTCCACCGCCGAGGGCGTGAAATACACGCTCGCTCCGTCGTCCGAGATCCGCTTCGTCGGCTCCAAGGTCACCGGCAGCCACGACGGCGGCTTCAAGTCGTTCACCGGTTCGTTCACCGTCGCCGACGGCCAGCTTGTCGGCAGCGAGAACCACGTGGTCATCGACATGGCCTCGATCTGGTCCGATGACGACAAGCTCACCGGGCACCTCAAAACCGAGGATTTCTTCCACGTGGAAAAACACCCCGAGTCGAAATTCCAGCTCACCTCCCTGAAGGAAACCGGCGAGGGAGCCTATGAGGTTTCCGGCAACCTCACGATTACCGGCACCACCAGGAACCTCACCTTCCCGGCCACCGCCTCCATGGACGGCGAAAAGGCGAAGGTGCACGCCAAGTTCGACATCAACCGCAAGGACTTCGGCATCGTCTATGACGGCATGGCCGACGACCTGATCCGCGACGAAGTGGTCGTGGAACTCAAACTCGAGGCAGTGCCCGAAGCCTGATCGGGCATCATCCTTGCCAAGACCGGCCGCACCGATAGGCTGCGGCCGGTTCACGTATTATCATCATGATTCCATCCGGATTACCCGAACGCCTCGCCGTCTGCAGTTGGTCGCTGCAACCCGCCACCCCCGCCGATCTCGCCCGCCATCTCACCGATCTCGGCATCCCGCGCGTCCAGCTCGCGCTCGACCCGCTCCGCGACGACCCCGCCGTCTGGGGCGATACCGCGAAAATCCTCGCCGAGGCCGGTGTGGAAATCGTCTCCGGCATGTTCGGCACAGTCGGCGAGGACTACAGCACGCTGGAAACCATCAAGGAAACCGGCGGCATCGTCCCGGATGCGACATGGGAACAAAACCTGCGCAACATCGAGGCCGTCGCCGCCATCGCCGCGGAGTTGAAACTGCCGCTCGTCACCTTCCACGCCGGCTTCCTGCCGCACGAACCGTCCGATCCCGGCTATGCCAAACTCAGGGAGCGCATCGTGCTCGTCGCCAATCTTTTCGCGGAGCACGGCATCGACCTCGCATTCGAAACCGGCCAGGAAACGGCGGAAACGCTCGCACGTTTACTCACCGACCTCGCCATGCCGAACGTCGGCGTCAATTTCGATCCCGCCAACATGATCCTCTACGCCAAGGGCGATCCGATCTCCGCACTGCGCACGCTGCGTCCGTGGCTCAAGCAATGCCATATCAAGGACGCCGTGATGACCAAGGTCCCCGGCACCTGGGGCGAGGAGGTTCCCGCCGGCACCGGCGAGGTCGATTGGAAGGCGTTCTTCGCCTGCCTCGCGGAAACCGGCTACCAGGGC
>DATISV010000028.1:0-1597 GCA_035468505.1 Luteolibacter sp.
TACGCCGCCGCCCGTTTTGTTGAAACCGCTGCTGCTGCCACCGGAAAGCACGCCGCTCAAGGTGGCGTCCACGGCGGCTGCTCCATCCTCCACCTGGATCGTCCGCTTGCTCCCGGCGAAGCTGATGCCGTTCTTGAAATCCAGCGTATGGGTGGCCGACGGATGGCTCAGGATGAGGATGTTGCCACCGCCGATGATCGCGGTGGACCAGGAAAACGCGCCCGTGCCGTTGTTGAGCCTCACCTCGCGATCCGCGCCGAAGGCGGCGAAGCCGCCGCTGCCAGCGGACCAATCCAAGTGCCCGGCTCCCGTGCCGAGTTGACGTGTGAAGTCGCCGACGGCGAGGCCGAGCATGCCGCCCTTCAGTGATAAATTTCCGCTACCAAGAGCCGTGGCGCTGTCGGCCCGCAACAGCCCGCCGTTGATCCGGGTCGCACCGCTGTGGGAATTGTCACCTGAAAGGACCAAGGCGAGGATTTCACCCTCTTTGATGAGGCCCTTGCCGGCTCCCGAGAGATTACCCGCGATGACCAGGGTGGAGTTGGTCGCGCCAGTCGCCGGACGAACGGTGAGGTCATCCGCCAGCGTGATATCCAAATCCCCGGCGAGCGTCACGGTGCCGGTGCCGCCATCGGCGCGGGTGAGATATGCCATGGCGGTGTCCGGCTGCTCGAATGTCAGCGAGCCGTCGCTGCCTTTTTGCAGCGTGGTGGTCTGGCCGCCGTTGGTGTCGCCGACGACGAGTTCGCCAAGCGCGATCGGGGCGTTCAGGTTGACGGTCTGATCGCCAACGATATCGATGCCCATCATGGCGACGGCTCCGACATCGTCCGGCCAGAAGGTGGAAATCCAGTTGGCGGCATCGGTCCAGTCCAGCCCGCTGCTTGCGGCGGTGGGAACCCAAGTGGTATTGAAGGCGGGAGTCACGGCATTCACCGGCGTGTTGGAGGTGACAACGGGATCCTCGCCGGGCACGAAGCGGGCCTCGGCCTGCGAGCTGGATCCATTGACGGTCGTTAACAGGTTTCCGCCATAGCCGATGGAGCTTCCCTGTCCGAGATAAAGCGTCACGTTGCCGTCGCCGAGATCCGCCGCGATGCCGAAGCGGCCGGTGAACGAGAGACCGATGGAGGAATCCGTATAGGTTTCCCCGTCGTTCGGATTGGCCATCACGTAATGGACGAGGTCGTTGCCGTCCACCGTGCTTTCGATTTTCACTCCCACCACCACGCCGCCGCGCAGCAAGCGCGTCACGTTTTGCACGGTGCCGCCGGTGCTGCCCAGGTGCGGTTCATAGACCGCCGCAAACGCCTTGTCCCACGCCTCTCCGATCTGGCGGACGACGACCGCCGGAGCGTTCTGCGAGTTGTATGGGCTGGGTGCATCCACGATGGCCGGGCTGTCCACCTTGACATACTCGCGGCTGGCCACGGCCGGCATGTGCATGGCCATGTAGCGGGGCGTCCCGGACACGGTCGCCACGAATCGGGCGCGGAACGAAGCGGATGTCGGCTGGGAAACGACGGGGTTGGTGAAGTAGCGCCAGCCCGGCTGGTCATAACTGTCTCCGATGTCGTTCTGAAAGCGGTTGGCCTGG
>DATISV010000029.1:0-4595 GCA_035468505.1 Luteolibacter sp.
TCGTAACTGCAGCCGGTCCATTTCGCCGATCCGCCGCGCGTGAAACGATGCGGGTGTTTCGCCATCAACAAACGCTCCGCCACGCCATAGCCGTATTGCTGGCGCAGATAAGCCCGGACATGCGTGCGGCGGTGGTGCCAGACGAAGGCATCCGGCGCGAAACACATGCGGAATCCCGCGTCGCGCAGGCGCCAGCAGAAATCCACGTCGTCGCCCGCCGTGTGGAACACCGGATCGAATCCGCCCACGGCCTCGAACGCCTCGCGCCTCACAGCCAGATTACAGCCCGGCAAGTGCTCGGCCTCCACATCGTCGAGCATCACGTGGCTCGGCGCGCCCGGTGCCGCGACGACCACCGCCTGATGCCAATCGCGCGGCACCGGCGGGACGTTGGGACCGCCCGCTGCGACGAAACCGTTTTCTGATAGAACTTTCGCCAGACGGATCAACCATTCGCCATCCGGCTCGCAATC
Organism: Luteolibacter sp.; assembly: GCA_035468505.1. Lineage (GTDB taxonomy): Bacteria > Verrucomicrobiota > Verrucomicrobiia > Verrucomicrobiales > Akkermansiaceae > Luteolibacter. Next base: position 474 of record DATISV010000029.1, read on the forward strand.
GTCATCGGTGAATGCCAGCACCTCGCCCGTGGCCTCATTCGCCCCGGCGTTGCGCGCGGCACCAAGTCCACATGGTTCCAGTTCGATCAATTTCACCGTCGGAAACGCCTGCTTCACGAACTCCGCCGTCTCGTCCGTCGAACCGTCATCCACCACGATCGTCTCGAAACGGCCTTTCATCCCGGCGATCGCATCAAGACACGCGCCGATGCGGTCCCAGCCGTTGCGCGTGCAGACGATCACCGAAAACAGCGGCCCTTCCGGCAGTCCGGGACATACCATGTTGGACAACGCGGCCAGCGCCGGCTTGTCGTTTCCCGCGCGGTCCACCAGGCCGAAATCCCAGTCGGTCACCTCCGCATCGTTGTTCCACCAGCGGTCGCTCCACGCATAAGCCATGAAGCCCGCGCAGCCTTCCTGATGACATATCTCCATCGCCTCGCGCAGCAGCGATGCCTGGCGCTCCAATCCATTGCGCCGCGAGTCTAGTCCGAACTCCGATATTACCAACGGCCGGTCGCCGGAAACATGGTGCAGGCGTTTGATATATCTCCGCAACGCCTTCGCGTCTTCCAGATAGATGTTGAACGCGGTGAAATCCGCGTTCGCCGGCTCCAGGTATTCGGTGCTCGGGTAGTTGGCATACGCGAAGAGCAGGCGCGGCGCATGTCGGCGGCCGAGCGCGATCAGCTCTTCCATTGTCTCCCGCACCCGCGCCGGCCCCATCCAACGGACGAGATCGGCCGGAATTTCGTTGGCCACGAACACACCCGCAAGCGCCGGATGCGCACCCGTTGCATCCAACACCCGGGCCAGTTCCACCCGCGCCGCTGAAAGCAGCGCCGGACGCCGGAAAAAATCCTGCTGCTGCCCCCACCGCAGACCGCCGAACACCCGCAGCCCCTGCGCCGCCGCCGCGTCGAGCAATGTACGATCCGGCATTTCATACAGCCGCAGCGTGTCGAATCCCGCCGCGCGGATGCGTCGGAAATCCCTCGCGACATCCCGCGGCCAGCCGCCCGGAAACGGCCCGTAGGTCACCGCCCGCGGCACCACGCGCTTGCCACCGGCGAGGAAAAATTTCCCGTCGGTCCGCAAGCGCAGGCTGTCCATCGCATCGGACACGCCGCGACCCTACGCGCTGCGCAGTCGGATTCGAAACCCAATTCCACCCGCTTCAAAAAACCGCCCCCTTGCGAGACAGACTCTTGCCCCGGCCGGGCGAATCATCCAGCTTGCGTCGTGGACTGCCGTCGCCGTCCACCACGCCCCACCCCACAAGCCCATGCTGCAGATCAATCCCAACCTCACCGACCTCGTCTCGGATGCCGCCGCCGGATTGACGGCAAGCCTCGGGTCCAAGGCCGCCATCACCGCCGCCGCCCCCGGCCGCGTCAATCTCATCGGCGAGCACATCGATTACTGCGACGGCTTTGTCATGCCTTTCGCGATCGACCGCTACATCGTCATCGCCGGCACCGCCAACGGCACCAAGGAAGCGCGGATTTCCACCGCCATCGAGGGCGAAGCCGCCGTTTTCGACGTCTCCGTCCCACAGGAGGAAGGCGCGCCGAAGTGGTCGAACTATATCCGCGGCGTGATCCGCGGCTTCCAGGACCGCGGCCACCACATTCCTGGCTTCGACGCCTTCATCCACTCCTCCGTCCCCGGCGGCGCGGGCTTGTCCTCATCCGCCGCGCTGGAACTCGCCACCGCCACCTTCCTCGAAGGCCTGCTCGACACCCGGCTCGACACCCGGGAAAAAGCCCTGCTCTGCCAGAAAGCCGAGCACGATTTCGCACACGTGCCCTGCGGCATCATGGACCAGTTCGCATCCGCATTCGGCAAGGCGAACCGCCTCGTCCTCATCGACTGCCGCTCCGGCGAACCCGAACTCGTCCCCTTCGACAACCCGGATCTAACAGTGCTCATCGCCAACACCATGGTGCACCACGAGCTCAACGACGGCGGTTATGCCTCGCGCCGCAAAAACACCGAGGACGGTCTCGCCATCATCGGCCGCGCGTCGTGGCGCGACGTCACCGCCGCCGACGTCCAGGCGAACTGGGACAAACTCGGCGATCCCGTCAACCGCCGCGCGCGCCACGTGGTCGGCGAAATTTCCCGCACCATCGCCGCCGCCGCCGCGCTCGCCCGCAACGACTTCGAAACCCTCGGCCCGCTCATGGCCGCCAGCCACGATTCCCTGCGCGACGACTTCGAGGTCTCCTGCAAGGAACTCGACATCATGGTGGAAATCGCCCGCAAGATCGGCCGCAACGGCGGCGTGATCGGCGCGCGCATGACCGGCGGCGGCTTCGGCGGCTCCACCGTCACCCTCTGCGAATCCCGCAAAGCCGCCGAAATCGCCGACATCATGGCGCGTGAATACGCCAAGGCGACGAACATCACCCCGCAGATCTTCGCCTCCCGGCCGTCGCAAGGCGCGCATCTTGTGCCGTGACATCCACGCCGCTGGAGAGACGCTCTTCCAGCCTGACGTGCTTGTCTCCAAGCTCCCTGTCGATTTCCCCCGCTGTCATCAAATTTCCGGCGCCGTTTGGCGGTTCATTTTTGCCTTGGACGGCTGGCGGGGACTTCCTAGCGTTCGCGCGGCGCAAGCCGGAACCCTCCATGGCCAAAAAAGAATTCACGATCCTCAACAAGCTCGGCATTCATGCGCGCCCCGCCGCGCAGTTCGTGAAAACCGCCAATCGTTTCAAAGCGGATGTCTTCGTGGAGAAGGACGGCGAGGAAGTGGACGGCAAGAGCATCATGGGCCTGATGATGCTCGCCGCGGGCCATGGCTCGGTGATCTCGGTGAGCGCCGACGGGCCCGATGCGGAGGACGCTCTCTGTGCCATCGAGGAGCTGATTTCGCGCAAGTTCGAAGAGGATTGAGCGCCGCGCTGCCGTTCATGCCCGGCGAACCTTGCCGCTGGCCGTGAGGTCCAGTTTTTCCATCGTGCGGAAACGGACGGGGACTTTGAATGCGGCGAGCGAGCGTCGGCACCACGCGGCCAACTCGCGGGTGTCCGGAGCCGGCGACCCGGACGGCACCACGTCCGCCACCGGCACCGCGCCCAGCACCGGGTGCGGCGTGCCGGTCACGCGACAGGCCGCCACTGCGGGGTGCTTCAACAGCACCGCTTCCACCTCCTCGGGAAACACCTTCATGCCGCCCACATTGATGACGCTGTGCTTCCGCCCGCGGATGAACACCCGCCCGGCGGCGTCGGTGACGGCGAGATCGCCGGTGGCGAACCATCCATCGACGAGTATTTCATCGGCGGTTTGCCAGGGTGCCAGATAGGCGTCGAACATGCCGGGGCCCTTGATCCACAGCTCCCCCACCCTGCCGGAAGCGACCGGGCGGCCCTCCTCGTCGCGCAGTTCCACATCATAGGCCGGCAGCGGCCGGCCGACCGCGCCCGGGGCGTCATTCGCGCCGCCGGTGTTGAGCAGTGGCAGCCCCACCTCGATGATCCCGAGCCCCTGCACCAGCGGTTTTCCAAACCGTCCGGAGAAAACGCGGGCGACCTCCAGCGGCAGCGGTGCCGCCGTGCTGACGGCGAGCCTGAGTTCGGCCCATGATTCCGGACTTTCTCCGGCCGCGAGCATGGCGAAGTGGAATGGTGCGCCGTAAATCACCGTGCAGCGTTCCCGCCGCGCGGTTTCCAGCACGGCGTCCGCCAGATGCGAACCCGCCAGCACGGTGCACGCGCCATGATAGAGATAGAGCACGATGGAAACCGCGAAGTGATGCGCCATGGGCAACATCCAGAGCACTTTGTCGCCGGGACCCACGCTTAACGCCGCGTTGGCCGCCGTGATCCTCTCGGCAAGACCGCGGTGGCTCAGCACCACCCCTTTGCTGCGGCCGGTGGTGCCGGAACTGAAGCGGACGAACGCCGCTTCCAGCGCCTGGAATTCCTCCTCATGCCGGAAGCCGCCGGTTTCCAATGCGATCCATCCAGCACCCGTCTCGTCATCAAAGACGACCGCCTCCGCACGCCGCCATCGTGTGGATGGATGAGACAGGATGCCGGCGAGCGCGGTGCGCTCCACGAGTTCCTCGCGCTCGGCATCGGCCTGCTCGTCGGCCAGCGGCACGAGGCATCC
>DATISV010000030.1:0-5074 GCA_035468505.1 Luteolibacter sp.
GTGTTTCCCTGGTAGCTACTACGGCCGTAGTCCTTGTTTCCCCACCACGACTTGCGGGCGTAGTCGCCGGTGCGGTATTCCTTGTTCTGGTTCGGATTGCCGCCTTTGAAATACGGCGATTCGCCCTGGGATTCGAACGAACTGCGGCGGTCGTTGCGCGGCACCCAGTTGCCGTCGGAATCGACCGTGAAACCGTTGCTCTCGTTGAGGCGCTGGCTCAGCGGCTTGGTGCCGCCATCTGCGGACGATCCGCCGCCGCCATCCTTGGCGCAGGAAACGACGAGGCAGCAGGCGACGAGCGGGGCGGGGAATCTCATGGCTTGGCGATTTTCTCCTCCAGTGCGGGATCGGGCAGTGCGCCGCGCTCGAGCGCCTGCCGGTAGTATTCGCGGGCTTCCTCATGGCGGCCTTCGCGCGAATAGATGAGCGCGAGGTTGTAATAAGGCTCGCTCGGCATGGGATCGGCGTTGATGGCGGCCTTGAAGTGGGACTCCGCTTCGCCGGTCTGGCCGAGGCGGTAGAGCACGGTGGCAAGCAGGATCTGGTTTCTTGCATCCGCGGGATCGAGTTCCACGGCCTGCCGCGCGGCTTGCTCGGCAGCGGACATTTCGCCGAGCCGCATCAGCGTGAAGGAGAGCATTTGGTGGGCGTAGGCGTTGCCGGAATCGAGTTCCACCGCGCGGCGGAAGGCATCGGCCGCCTCCTGGGTTTCCTCCAGCCGCAGATGGACCACGCCCAGTCGGCACAGCGACGGGGTGTGGCCGGGGTGCTGGTCGAGAATCATCTGATAGAGTTCGCGGGTCGGCAGCATGCGGCCGGCGAGGAACGATTTCTCGGCGGTGCGTTCGAAGACGGCGATGTCGCGCTGCAGCTCGCCGGTGGAACGGTCCACGCTGGCGCGGTCGCGGGCGAAGGGGGAAATGAACTCGCCGTCCACCTCGCGGTCGGCGATGAGTTTCTGTTCCTCGGGCGTGAGGGCGATTTCCTGGTCGTTGAAAAGCTCGATGGCCTGGGCGAGGCGCTCGTCGCCGGTGCCGAGGTCCCTGGCGGCGGCGATGAGCAGTTCGCGCGCCTGGCGGCGGCGTTCCTGCATGGTGAGTTGGCGGCGGATGATGTCGCGCAGCATCTTCACTTCGGCGGGGTCGGCGTCGATGCGGCCGGAGGCCAGTGCGCTTTCCTCGTCCCGGAGCCGCTGCTCCAGCTCGGCGAGGCGGCGGTTCTGGTCGCGCTTTTCCTGGTTGAGGCGGTTGATCTGGGACTTGGCGATGGCGAGGTCGCGCAGGGCGTCGGTGTAGGCGTCCTTGTCGGCGTTGCTCTCGCGGTGCAGGCGGTCGATTTTCTCGCTGGCCTCGCGCAGGTTTTTGGCGAGCGCCATGTTTTGCTCGATCAGTTCCTGGATTCGTCCGCCTTCGTTGAGTTGGAGCAGGGCGGCCATTTGGTCGCGTTCCTCAAGCAGTGAGTCGCGTTCGTCGCGGAGTTGGGAAAACGCCTCGCGGCTTTCCTCCAGTTCCTGAATCAGGCCGGAAATGCGCAGGTTGGCGGCGGTGAGTTCCTCGTTTTTCTGCCTAAGTTGTTTTTCAAGCGCGTCGAGCTGGCGGCGCTGGCCGGCGACCACCGAATTGGCGATCTTGCGCTCGGCTTCGAGATCGCGTTTCAGGTCGGCCTGTTGCTGGCGCATTTCGTCGAGTTCCGCCTCAAGCGCGGCGTTGCGGGTTTGGGCTTCCTCATGGGCGCGGCGGCTCTGACCCAACGCCATGGCCATGGCGTCGCGCTCTTGTTCCAGCGAGTCGATGCGGCGCTCGATGGCGGTCATTTCCTCCCGCACGGGTGCCGCGGTGAGCTGCTGGCGCAAGGCTCGCGCCTCGGCTTCCGCGGCGCGCAGGCGGGCTTGCACAGCGTTCTGCCTGGCGCGGTCGCTTTGACTGGCCAGTAGACCGCGCAGTCGCTCGGCTTCCGCTTCGGCGGCACGCAGCCGTCGGGTGGCCCGCGGGTCGGCTTCGAGCACGCCGGGCGCGAGCGGTGCCGCCGGATCGGGCACCGTGGTGCCGCTGCGCACGCCGCCTTCCAACTCGGCCAGCGCGTTGCGGCGTTTCAGAAGTTCCGCCTCCGCCTGCGGCCTTACGCGGCCGATCGACTCGGTGGTTTTCTCGCTCCGCCCGCCCACCATCGCCGGTTTCCAATCCGGGTGGAACATGCGGATCGTGCCGAACAACTCGCCTGCCTTTTCGAGTTTTTCGAGCGCGCCGATGTAGTCGCCCGCCTCTTCAAGCTGCTCGGCCGAACGGACTGCGAGATAGCCTTGGAAATAAACGTCGGAGGGATCGAAACGCGCCGAGGCCGGTGGCGGAGGAGGGGATTGCCCCACGGCGGAAAAGGCGAGAAACAGTGACAACAACAGGCCCGCACCGCGCAAGCGGCCGGCCGGATGGGACAAGTTCCGTTTCAGCATGGGCCGGCAAACTAGGCATCCCCGGTCCGAGCGGCAAGCCGGATCATTCCGGTTTGATCTGATGTTCGGTCCGGTATCGGGACGGCGTGATTCCCAGAGACCGGGTGAACACCCGGGAAAAATGGCTCGCACTGAGGAAGCCCGCTTCCTGCGCCACGGTCTTGAGTGGCACATTGCCGGCGGCGAGGCGGCGCTTGGCGCGGTTGAGGCGCAGGCGGATCATTTCCTCCGCGATGCCGCGTCCCACCGTGGTTTCGAATTTCCGCTCCAAAGTTCTCCTCGACACCCCCGCCACCGAAGCCACTTCACTCACCCGTAGCATCCGGTGGCTGTTATCCGCGATGAAACGAAGCGCTTGCGATACCAACGGGTCCGGTGCCGCGAAAATGTCGCTCGACTCGCGTGGAATCAGCCTTGCCGGCAACACCAGCTCGGGCACTGAAGGCGCTTTTTTCCCGGCCATCAAACGATCGAGCATGGCCGCAGCCCGGTAACCGCGCCACTCGTAGCCCATGTCGATGCTCGTCAGGGTAGGGGAGGCGGCTTCGCAAATGATGGTGTCGTCCGTGCAGCCGACGATCGCCACATCACCCGGCACCGAGAGGCCTTTGGCGATGCAGGCGTCGATCAGAAAGCGGCAGAACGCGTCCTGATAGACGAAAATCCCGACCGGCGTCAGCCACGTATCCATCCACTTTTCCAAACCCGCTCCGAACTCTTCCCAAAGCGGCACATCACCCTCGGTGAGGGTGTGCGGGTAACGGTAGGAAGAACATTGCAATCCCGCCTTGATGACGGTTTTACTGAAGCCTTTGAACTGGAGTCCCGAATCTCTTGAGTTGCGCGAGCCCAAGTAGCCGAAATTCCTCAAGCCCCTTCCCAGCAGGTGTTCGGCCGCCATCACTCCGGCCGCTTTGCAATCTGGCAACACCGATGGAATGCCCGGCACCGGCGAGTTCAACCACAGGTTCACGAATGGCATCCCGGCCCGCCCCGCAGCTTCCGCGATCGGCATCGTCGCCCGCGCCAGGATTCCGTCATAGTTCGGCCGCCCGGCCCGCCACTTGTGAAGCCGCTTGATCGAAGGATCCAGCACCAGCCGCCAGCCCGCCTCCCGCGCATACCGCTGACACCCCGCGTAGGTCTCAAGCTCCAGCTTCAGCCCGAGATCCACGTCCATCCAGAAGCCGACGGTCTTGGGGTTTTTGCCACGATGCTTCGGAGCGGTGCCGGATTTGTGGGTTTTCATGTGGTGGTCGAACTCGTGTCGCAAATGTGAATGTTTTTTCCGCAAATGGACAAGCAAAAGAACTCGCCCCATGGTTTAGAGAGCGGCAGTGTCCAAGTTCATCTGTCATTCGATGATATGATGCATCCCCTGATGATTTCCCCTCCAGCGCCCGCCATTGCACGTCCACACTGCGTTCCCCGTTTTGCAGCGGCACGCCAGCGGGTGTATCGATCAATATCGAATTTCGATTTTTCCCAATCGTCCGTAAAAAAACCAACAAAACAGCAAATACCATGTAATCGAATCCAGAGTTCAAACCACGCCAATCGGCAGGCAACCCGCCCCCGAATATCAGGCTTCTGGCCCTTCCGCTTGCGGTGGGTGGAGCGTTGATTGCGGCCAGCGCGCAGGCCCAAACCTTTGAAGTCGGCGGTGCCGGCACCATCGGCGACACCGTATTAACCACCGACGCCGGCGTCGCGCAATTACCCGCCACAGGCGCGAATTGGACAGCAGCGGGCGGAACTGGAAATACCTTCTCCTATCTCGAAAGCCCCTCCGTTGCGGTGACAGCCACAGGAGCGGTGACACTCACCTTTTCTCATCGCTACAATTTCGAGGACACTTGGGATGGTGGCGCGGTTTACGTAAGTGTCGATGGAGGGGCCTTCGTCAAAGTGCCACTGACATCCTTTACCGCCAACGGCTACAACGGCACAGCCCAAGCTTCCGTTTGGGCTGTGGACGATGAAATATTCACCGGCCAATCGACCGACTGGAGCGTGCCCACTTTGATCACTAGCGTGGCTGATCTTGGCTCACTGAACGCAGGACAAACCGTCGCCGTCGAGTTTCGCGGAGGCTGGGACAGCGTCAACTTCCCGGCTGCGCCCAACTGGGAAATCGCCACCGTCACCATCGCAGACACGGTAGCCACCCTCCTCGACGTGGATTTCACCGCCGACGGAACTTCCGGGTTCACCGCCACGAACGATGGAACCGGGAGCAGCCCTTGGCTATATAACGCAACCAGTACCTCCAGATTCGAACTCGACGCCGACACCGATACGGCAGACCGATACACGCCGGACATCGCGCCCGCGGTGATCGATCTCAACGGCGCGAGCATCGAGGTGGCGCTTCTCAATGGAACGCTTGCTTCGGGCGATGTCTTTTCACTCTTCGATCTCTCTGGCGGCAGCACCCTTTCGGGTTCCATCAACAGCATCTCACTGCCCCCGAACTCGGGGGTCTGGGACACCAGCAGCCTCGCCACGGCTGTCACGATCACCATGACCGTCGCGGTCACCCCCGCGGATGGCCTATGGATCACTGATGGCAACGGCAGCTGGATCGACCCCGCGAACTGGGATAGCAACACGCTCGCCTACGGC
>DATISV010000031.1:0-1899 GCA_035468505.1 Luteolibacter sp.
TTCGACCATGGTGCTGACGATGCTTTGCGCGCCGGAAGCGAGTTGCGCGCGGTCGGCGTTTTCGGAAGCGGCCTGAAGCGTGAGGATGAGCCAACGGAGCTGGATCTGGAGGGCGAGGCCGAAGCCCGACGAGGAGATCTCGTCGGCTTCCCTGCGTTTCCACTCGCGGAAGTCCTGGCTCTTGCGCTTCTGATCGATGAAATTCACTTTTTCGACACACTTCAGATACAGATCGCTGGCGGCGGAAGGACTCGATGCGGCGGATGTGTAAGCGGCAATGGCGGCGCGGAAGCGGGCGTCCACGCGCTCCTCGGCGCTGGACTGCAGGTCCTCGAGGCGCTTCAGGAGCGTCTCGCGCTCCTGTTCCGTGAGCACTTCGCCATGAGCGGTGCAGCAGGAAATGACGAGCACTGCGAGTTTGAGACAGGTTTTCATGTGCGCTGCGTGATGACACGTCGCACCCGGTGCGCCAAGCAAGAAGCGCGGAGGAGAGCCCCCAAACAGGCAGTGAAATTCGACAGGCCGGCAGGGCGGTGCCGCAGCGCATCGGCAAGAAGACCGGCCGGAATGTCCGCGCGTAGCTCCGGACGACCGATCCCTCCCCGTGGTGATGCCGTTTAAAGCTATCTTTTGGACTGCTTCCGGGCTCCTGTTTCAGTAGTCTGTTTAGCGCTATGAGGCTTGATGCCATGTCAACCCGATTCCTGGCACTTGTGGTGTCCGTGACTTCGATGACGCCGCTGGCGCTCGATGCCGGCATTCGTTCCATGGCATATTACGCCGCATGGAACCAATGGGGGCACATGCCCGCGTCCGAGGTGGATTTCAGCGCCGTCACCCATGTCATCCACTTCGCGGTCGTCCCGAACAGTGACGGGACGCTGGACAGCGGAATCAACGGCGTCACCCCCGAACATTCCGCCGATGCGGTGGCAGGAGCCCATGCCGCCGGAACCAAGGTGCTGATCTCGGTGGGCGGGGCCGGCAGCGCGCCGGGTTTCCGCAGTGCCTGCGCTCCACAAAACCTTTCCTCTTTCATCCAAAACACCGTCTCTTTCATGGACAGCCGCGGCTATGACGGTGTGGATCTCGATTGGGAACCGCTGGATGCCGCCGATGCCGCGCTCTATACCAATCTCGTCAACGGTCTGCGCGCGGCGCTGGATGGCATCACGCCGCGCCCGTTGCTCACCGCCGCCGTGGCCACCGAGCCGGCGCTTCTCGCCGGTCTCCAGCACCACTTCGACCAGATCCACCTGATGACCTATGATCTGGCGGGGCCATGGCCGGGCTGGGTGACTTGGTTCAACGCCCCGATCAAGGACGGCGGCTATCGTTTCCCCAGCAACGGCGCGCTAGTGCCATCCGCCGAGGGCATGCTCAACACCTTCCTCGCCGCCGGTGTGGATGCCCGCAAGCTGGCCATCGGCATCGATTTCTACGGCCGTGTCTGGAGCGGCGGCACCGGCACCTCCACCGGCGGCGCGGCACTGCCCCGACAGTCGTGGTCCACTGCGCCCAGCATGACCTATCAAGCCTATCACCAGATCATGACAGACTTCCACGAACCGCAAAGGCACTTCTGGGACCAGGTCGCACAGGCCGCCTACCTCAGCATCGACATGCCCGGATCGGCCGATGACAAGTTCATCACCTACGACGATCCCACCGCCTGCCGGGCCAAGGTGTGGTATTCCAGCCAGCGCGGTCTCGGTGGGGTGATGCTCTTCGAACTGGGCGGCGGCTACCGTCCGGACCAACCGGATGGCCAGCGCGAGCCACTGCTTCAGGCGGTCAAACAAGCGGTTCGCGAAACATTTGTGATCCACGAAATCCGGCAAAGCGAAGCGGACATCGTCATTTCCTTCAGCAGCGCCATTGGTCAGGAATACCGGCTCG
>DATISV010000032.1:0-1979 GCA_035468505.1 Luteolibacter sp.
GGCCTCGGCGGGGTCGATGTCGAGTTCCTCCGCGTATTCTGTTAAATTGCCGGCGAGGTCTTCGAGTTCAAGCGCGGCGGTTTCCAAAGAAGCGGTGCGCTCTCGGATCGATGGATCGAGTTTTTCCAATTCGCGGACGAGGCGCTGGACGTCGGCGAGCTGGGAAAGGAGGCCGTTTTCGCCATTCAATGCGTCAACGGCGTGGGCGGCGTTCTCTAACAGACGGCTGGCATTCGACGCTCGCCGCCAGCGGTCTTCGAGTTCCTGTTCGTCCTCCGGCTTGAGGTTGGCGACGTCGATTTCCTCGATTTGATAACGCAGCAGCTCGATTTCCTGTTCGCTGGCGTTTTCCGCGTGGCGGAGTTCGTCGAGTTCGGCGGTCTTGGCGCGCCACTCGCGATAGGCGGCGCGGTAGGCGGCGTGGGCTTGTTCCGCTCCGGCGTAGGCGTCGAGCATCGCGAGCTGGCGCTCGGTGGAGAGCAGCGATTGGTGGTCATGCGGGCCGTGGAGGTCCACGAGGTGCTCGCCGATGCGTTTGAGCAGGTTGAGTGTGACCGGCGAATCGTTGACGAACTGGCGGTTGGCCGACTGGCCGATGGCGCGGCGGACGATGAGCTGGGTGTCGTCGCAGGGAGCGAGGACGCCGTCCTCGAGGATGGCGTTGATTTCCCGCGGGTCGCCGAGTTCGAACACGGCCTCGACCGTGCAGGTGTCCTCGCCGGTGCGGATGAGCGATTTGTCGGCGCGTTCGCCGAGCACGAGTTTGAGCGCGCCGACGATGACGGATTTGCCCGCACCGGTCTCGCCGGTCACGCCGATCAGGCCGGGGCCGAGTTCCCAGACGAGTTCGTCCACCAGGGCGAGATTGCGGATTTTGAGCAGTGTGAGCATTCGTTTTGCGGCGCGCGGCGCATTATGCAAGGGTCGCGCCCGGAATCAATGACGGCGGAGCAATCGTTCACATTTCTGGGCACGGGAACCTCGGTGGGCGTGCCGGTGATCGGCTGCGGCTGCGGCGTGTGTCTGTCGGACGACCCGAAAAACAAGCGGCTGCGCTCCGCCGCCGTGGTCAGAATGGGTGGCCACACGCTCTTGATCGATTCCGGCCCGGACCTGCGAGCGCAAGCATTGCGCGAGGGGCTGCGCGAAATCGACGCCGTAATCTACACCCACGCCCACCTCGACCATGTGGCCGGCTTCGACGAATTGCGCGCGTTCTGCTGGCACCGCGAAGATCCGTTGCCGATGCATGCCACGCGCGAGTGCATGGACACGCTGGTGCAGATGTTCGGTTGGGCGTTTTCCGAGGAGAACGTTTACAAGGGCTATGTGAAACCCGATCCGCGCATCATCGACGGGCCGTTTCACTATGGAAAACTCAAGGTGACCCCCCTGCCGGTGGAGCATGCCGCGGTGCCAACGATCGGTTTCCGCTTCGATCATCCCGGCGCGCGCAGCATCGCCTATCTGCCGGATGTGAAACACATTCCGAGCGACACGTTGTGGCATCTCAAGGAGATCGACATCCTCATCATCGACGCGCTGCGGCCGCAGCCGCATCCCACGCATTTCTCGGTGGGCGAGGCGCTGGCGGCGATCAAGGAATGCCAGCCGGGCGAGGCGTGGCTGACGCATTTGGGACACGAAAACGATCATCACTCGCTGACGGTGGAGCTGCCCGCCGGAGCGCATGTGGCATGGGACGGATTGCGGCTGGTCCTGTGATATGGGATCAGCCCCATCGCATTCTCACGAATGCGCCTACGGGTTCATCCGCCAGAGGGTGAAATTGAGCACGGCAGCGAAGGTGACCCAGGCGGCGTAGGGTGCGAGCAACCATGCCGCCGCGCGGTCGATACGGGCAAAGACTCGCATGGTGAGCCAGATCGCGAACCACATGGCGATGATGACCGCGAAGGCCCAGCCGGGTTCACGGAGACCGAAGACTACCGGCGTCCACGCGGCGTTGAGCAGGAGTT
>DATISV010000033.1:0-2417 GCA_035468505.1 Luteolibacter sp.
GACTCCGTGTTAGCGGAATCTACCGCGCGTGGAAGGAAAATGACCATGCGTCCGGGCAACGCGCGTCTTGCCATGGCGCTGCGGGCGGGCAGGATGGTCCGCATGATTCGACTCACACTTTGCATCTTTCTGTGGCTCGCCGCGCCGTGCCTGGCGGACAACACGGCGCTGGACGCCTGGCTGAAGCGCCAGTCCGGCATCGAAACGCTGCAATGCGCGTTCACCCAGGAGCGCAAGGTGTCGGCATTGAAGAAACCGGTGAGCACGCCCGGCCGGCTGACGTTCCAGCGCCCCGGCAAGCTGCGCTGGGAACTCGGCGAGCCGCCGGCGACCATCGTGGTGTCCGATGGCGAAACGATCACGCTCATCGACGTGCGGGAAAAGACCGCGCGGCGGGTGGACGCGGATTCGCCGCAGGCCGCGCGCCACGGCATGCTGGCGGGCGAGGGATTCCGCAGCGCGGAAAACTTCCACGCCCTGTTCGAGGTGGTGGAGCACCGCGTGGTTTCCGGCATCCACCAATACACGCTGCGCCCCACGGACCGCCGCACCCGCACGCGCATGCCGTGGCTGTTTCTCGACATCGATCCCTCCAGCAACCTGCTGCGCGCCATGGAAATGGAACTCAAGGACAAGAGCCGCATCCGCACCGTTTTCCACGAACCGCGCCTCAACCCGAAGCTCGACGCATCCGTGTTCACCGCCGACCTCGATGGCTACGAGGTGAAGTGAGGGCGGCGGGCGTTTTTGGTTTGGCGGTCATGGTGGTGTCGGTTCCACTGTTTGCGCCAGCCTGGCGAAGGTATCGGTCTGGCGCTGCCAGAGTTGTTCCAATTCGCGGACCTTGTCCGGCATGGATTTGGCGAGGGCGTGTTGCTCGGCGCGGTCGGTTCGCATGTCGTAGAGTTCCCATGGGTCGTCCTTGGCGGCGACGAGTTTCCAGTCGCCTGCCAGGATCGCGCGGTGGCCCTCGTGCAGCCACCACAGGAAATCGCGCGGGATCGTCACGTCATCGGCGAAGGCGGGCAACAAACTCCGACCGGGAGCGGGCGGGATGTTTTTGCCATTCCACTCGCGCGGTTTTTCGATGCCGGCCATTTCCAGCACGGTGGGCACGAAGTCGATGAAATGCGCGGGCGTGTGGCGCAGCGCGCCGCGGTCCTTGATGCCGGCCGGCCAGTGGACGATGAACGGCGTGCTGATGCCGCCCTCGTGTACCCACACCTTGTGGCGGCGGAAGGGCGTGTTGCAGGCGCTGGAAAACCCGGGACCGAGACACAGATAGGTCTCCGCACTGCCCGGCGGCGCGGCGGGGTCCTGACCGCCACCGCGCACCATGATTTCGGCGCTCGCGCCGTTGTCCGAGGCGAAAAAGACCGCGGTGTTTTCCAGCGCGCCCATCGCGCGGAGCTGGTCGAGCACGCGGCCGATCTCGCGGTCCATGCGGTCGATCATCGCGGCGTGGATCGCCATCTTGGTGGCTTGGAAGCGGCGTTGTTCTTCGCTCAGTTCGTTCCATGGCAACGGGCGGTTGACCTCGCCGGGGCCGAGTTTTTCCAACGCGTCCGGGAAGTGATACGGCGGTCCGAGATCTCGCTCGACCGCCGACAAGCCGGTGCGGACGAGCCCCATTTCCCGCTGCTTCGCGAAACATTCTTCGCGCATCTTGCCCCAACCTAACAGATAATGGTCGCGGTATTTCGCGATGTCCTCCGGCAGCGCGTGCAGCGGAAAGTGCGGCGCGGTGAAGGCGATGTAGTGAAAAAACGGCTGACCGGCATGGCTTTCCGCGTGTTCCCTGAGGCACTCGACGGCGTGATCGGCAATGGCGGTGGTGGAATAGAAAGTGGCTTTGTCGAAACGCGAACCGGCTGGCCGGTCGTCGATCTGATAGGACGAGAGATCGAAGTAGCCGTTCTGCTTGTCCACGTTCAGCGAGCGGTCGAAACCGCCGGCGAGCACCTTGCCGTCGATGTGCCACTTGCCGCTGTGGTAGCTGCGGTAGCCGGCGGGTTTGAGGAAATCCGGCAGCAGGCGCGCCCACGACTGGCGCACCCGGCTCATGCCGCCCTGCTTGATGCCGGGCAGCGAGTCGCGGCGGATCTGCTGCGCGTAGTAGCCGGTGAGCAGCGCGCCGCGCGAAGGCCAGCAGCGGCCGGTGTTGTACATGCGCGTGAATCGCAGGCCGTTCCCGGCAAGGCGATCAAGGTTCGGCGTGTCGATTTCACCGCCGTAGCAGCCGGGATCCGAGTAGCCGAGATCGTCGGCGAGAATGAAGACAATGTTCGGCCGGGATTCCGCGGCGGCGGCATCCAGCATCAGCAGGATGGCCGAAATCGCGGCCATCATGGCATGCGCGAACGCTTACACGTCGCACCATACGCCCGCTGCGGGCCGGTTCTAACGCCGGGAGAAAC
>DATISV010000034.1:0-4145 GCA_035468505.1 Luteolibacter sp.
CCATCGGCGAAATAGAGGTTGCCGCGGGTGATGCGGTGGAGCATGAGGTCGATTCTTGATCCCGATAGGGATCGGAGAGCTTAGCCCTGGGTCGAGGAGCGACAGCGACGAACACCCGGGGGATATAGGCAATCGAATAATCCGACCCCGGCAGTGGGTCGAAGAAGGCGCGGATGTCCATTGTCGATCCGGCGCTGCTTGCACGCCTTTCAGGGTGCGGATTTTCAAGAGAACGTCCATCCCGGGGTGGTCGGCGCTATCGCGCCTCTACCCCGGGCTACCCTCTGGAATCCCTCCGGGATTATCCTGTTAGACAATCCATCTCACCCACTTGGTTGATTGTTGGCTGATCACGGGACGATACATGATCGTCCCAATCCATGTGTGGGAAATCCGAATTCGGGTTTCACCAGCGCATGGCTCAACTCTTGCGATACGAAGCGTTGGGAGCGCGTGGTGTTTTTGAAATCCCATGGTGGCGGATTCATCACCACCGTTCCTGCCATCCGCGTCACCCGCAGATGTCGCGGACGAGGGCTTCCAGTTTGACGATGTCGGCGGAGAAGGCGCGGATGCCCTGGGCGGTTTTCTCGGTCGCCATGGCGTCTTCGTTGAGGGCGAAGCGGAACGACGGTTCGTCGTACGAAACGCGGGGGATGTCGAGGCTGGCGGCGTCTTCGGGCTTGAGGTGGCGTTCCAGCGGTGCGTCGGCGGCCTGGAGTTCAGCGAGCAGGCCGGGGCTGATGGTGAGCAGGTCGCAGCCGGCGAGCGACTGGATCTGGCCGATGTTGCGGAATGAGGCGCCCATCACTTCGACGGGGTATCCGTGTTTCTTGTAGTATTGATAGATGCGCGTGACGGATTGCACGCCGGGGTCATCGTCGCCCTGGTAGTCCTTGCCGGTGCTTGTCTTGTACCAATCGTATATGCGGCCGACGAACGGCGAAATGAGTTGCACGCCCGCCTCGGCGCAGGCGACGGCCTGGGCGAACGAGAACAGCAGGGTGAGATTGCAGCGGATGTCTTCCTTTTGCAGGACTTCGGCGGCACGGATGCCTTCCCACGTGGAGGCGATCTTGATCAGGACACGCTCGCGCGGGCGGCCCTCGGCCTCGTAGGCGGCGACGATCCGGCGGGCGCGGTCGATGGTCGCCCGGGTGTCGAAGGAAAGCCGGGCATCGACTTCCGTGGAGACGCGGCCGGGGACGATATCGAGGATTTCGAGGCCGAACAGGACGAGGATGCGATCGAGGATGGCCTGCAGGCGGTTGTCGCCGGCAAGCGGCGAGTTTGCATGCTCCCGCACGGCTTTTTCGACGAGGTGGCGGTAGGCGGCCTGCTTGGCGGCCTGGAGAATGAGCGAGGGGTTGGTGGTGGCGTCCTGCGGCTGGAAGGCGCGCATCGATTCGAAATCGCCGGTATCGGCGACGACGGTGGTGAATTGCTTGAGCTGGTCGAGTTGATTCATATGAGCGTGGATGATGCGGGGTGGGGGTGTCCTTGCAAACATTCACATGTTTTCATGTTCATCAATGACGGATGAAGCTCGCGGGCATATTGGCGCGTAACCTGATTCGATCGACTTGCAAGCCGCCTCTTTCTCCGCCATGGATTACGCATGGCACTGGCAATCGCAGACCATATCCCCCGGGAAGAATATCTCCAACGCGAGCTGGTCTCGGAAATCCGCCACGAATACGTGGCCGGAAGGGTTTATGCGATGTCGGGCGGCACGCTCAATCACCAGCGCGTCGCCGGGAACTTCTTCCGGATGGCAGGCAACCACCTTGCCGGAAATCCCTGCTTCCCCACCGGCAGCGATTTCAAACTCCATGTCCCGCCGGGGCGTGGCGAGGAGGCGTTTTACTATCCCGATGGCATGATCATCTGCGTGCCGGTGCCGGGCAGCGCGCTGTTCACCGAGTCACCCAGCGTGATTCTCGAAGTCCTCAACCCGACGACGCGCCGCATCGACGAAGTCCAGAAACTCCCCGATTATCTCACCATTCCCACCCTCCAGACCTACATTCTCGCGGAACCCGACACGCCCTTCCTCGCTCTTCACCGTCGGGATGGTTCGGATTTCCGGCGGGAAACCCTCTCCGGCCCGGATACAGTGCTCGAGCTGCCCGAAGCGGGCATCGCGATCCCGCTCGCCGAGATGTACCGGGATGTGGGGTGATTGGACCGATCCCTTGCGAGAATGAGGGCTTATCAACCTTGCAGGTCCGTATAGGCGCTTTCGCCGTGTTCGTTCTGGTCGAGTCCGCTTTCCTCGCTGCGCTCGTCGATGCGGAGACCGACGGTGACCTTGGCGATGCCGAAGGCGACTGCGGCGGCAATGCCGCTCCAGGCGATGGTGATTAGCACGGATACCGTTTGCCCCCAAACCTGTGAGCCCATGGTGATGGTATCGTTGTAGGCGCCGGAGCCGCCCATGCTTTCGAAGCAGAACACACCGGTGAGAATGGCACCCACGATGCCACCGACACCGTGCACGCCGAAGACGTCGAGCGAGTCGTCGTAGCCGAACTTGTGCTTCATCTTGATGGCGAAAATATAACAAAGCACGGCGGAAACGGCACCAATGCAGAGTGCGCCCGGAATGCCCGCGGTGCCGGAAGCCGGGGTGATGGCCACCAGGCCCGCAACCGCGCCGGTGGCCGCGCCCACTGCGGTGACGACCCCGGTGAGGATTTTTTCGATCGCCATCCAGACGACGACCGCCGTGGCGCATGCGATCTGGGTGACGAGCATGGCCATGCCCGCCGTGCCGTCGGCGGCGAGTTCCGAACCGGCATTGAAGCCGAACCAGCCGACCCACAGCAGGCACGCGCCGATGATGACCAGCGGCACGTTGTGCGGCGTGAGCGGCACTTTGCCGAAGCCCCTGCGCGGCCCCACCATCAGACAGCCCACGAGACCCGCGACCGCCGCATTGATGTGGACCACCGTGCCGCCCGCGAAATCGAGCACGTGGAAGCGGTGGAAGAAGCCTTCGTTCGTGTTCCACGCCATGTGCCAGATCGGCAGGTAGGAAATCGTGAACCAGATGATGCTGAACACCATCACCGCGGAAAATTTGATCCGCTCCGCGAACGCGCCAACGATCAGCGCCGGGGTGATGATCGCGAAGGTCATCTGGAACATCACGAAAATCGTCTCCGGATATCCACCCGCGTCGCTGTCCGCCGTCACGCCCCTGAGGAAAAGTTTCGACGCCCCGCCGATGAACGGATTGCTGTCCGTGGTGGCGAGGGAGTAGCCGTAGATCACCCACAGCAGGCTCATCACCCCGGCCATCGCGAGACACTGCACCAGAATGGAGAGGGTGTTCTTGGAACGGACGAGCCCGCCGTAGAACAGCGCGAGGCCGGGCAGTGTCATCAGCAGCACCAGCACGCTGCAGATGAACATGAAGGCGGTGTTGCCGGTGTCAAAAGCGGGGCCAGCCTCTTCCTGCGCGAAAACAGGCAGTGCCGAGACGACGAGCAGGACAACAACGGAGATCAAGCGCTTGAGCGGGGAAACAGGGATCATTTTCGGTGAGGTTTATTGATATGAGCCAAACTCATGGCTGGCATGCGAAAGCATGAACCGTGCCGATTCTGCAATTTTTTCATCCGGGAATCGGCGGCTGTCGGCACAACGCGGGAGACGACATCGACCCGCGGGTTCGTTTGCCACCGCGGTCAAACCCCGGAGTCCAAAGCGTTTGGGTATTTCATTCAGCGCATTTTGCCTGCTCTAAGGGCTTGCCGGAACCCACCCGCTTGAAGACTATTTCGACTCCCGCAGGCACCCCCTGCCGAGCCAATCCGGCCAGCCCATGTCCAACGACTCCATCCGCCCCATCAACGTCGCCGAGGAACTTTCCCAATCGTTCCTCGAATATTCGATGTCGGTCATCATTTCCCGCGCGCTCCCCGACGTGCGCGACGGATTGAAACCCTCGCAGCGGCGCGTGCTCTACGCCATGCGCCAGCTCGGCGTCACCCCCGGCAAGGCCCACGTCAAATGCGCCAAGATCGTCGGTGAAACGATGGGTAATTTCCACCCCCCCGGCGACCAGTCGATCTACACCACCCTCGTCAACATGGGCCAGCCTTGGTCGATGCGCGACATGCTCGTCGATGGACAGGGAA
>DATISV010000035.1:0-4967 GCA_035468505.1 Luteolibacter sp.
GTCGCCTACTCGGGAGGTCTCGATACCTCCGTCCTGCTGCTTTGGCTCAAGGAAAAATACAATGCCGAGATCATCGCCTACTGCGCGGATGTCGGCCAGGGCGACGAACTCGACGGCCTCGAAGCCAAGGCGCTCTCCACCGGCGCCTCGAAGTGCTACATCGGCGACCTCAAGGAGGACTTCGCCGCGAACTACATCTTCCCGATGATCCAGGCCAACGCGATCTACGAAGGCCGCTACCTGCTCGGCACCTCGATCGCCCGCCCGTGCATCACCAAGGGCATGATGGACGTTGCGCTCAAGGAAGGTGCCGACGCCATCGCCCACGGCGCCACCGGCAAGGGCAACGACCAAGTCCGCTTCGAACTCTCCGCCGCCTCGCTCGCGCCGCACGTGAAGTGCATCGCCCCGTGGCGCGACGCGGAGTTCCGCAAGCAGTTCCCCGGCCGCTCGGAAATGATCGCCTACGCCGAGGCCAACAAGATCCCGGTGAAGGCCTCGATGAAGAAACCCTACTCGATGGACCGCAACCTCCTGCATATCTCGTTCGAAGCGGGTGCCATGGAAGATCCCTGGTATGACGCCACCACCCCGGCGGACAAGGACATGTATGTGCTTTCCGTTTCCCCCGAGGATGCGCCGGACCAGGCGGAGTATGTCGAGATCCTCTTCGAAAAAGGCAACGCCATCGGCCTCAAACACGACGACCTCTGCGCCATTCTCGGCGAACTCGGCGACGTGAAATCCACCGGCGAGAAGGACGGCTACTCGCTCTTCACGCCCTACGGCATCATGCGCGTGCTGAATCTGTTAGGCGGCCGCAACGGCATCGGCCGCGTCGATATCGTGGAAAACCGCTTCGTCGGCATGAAATCGCGCGGCGTCTATGAAACGCCCGGCGGCACCATTCTGCTGGCCGCCCATCGCGACCTCGAAACGCTCGTCGTGGACCGCGAGTCCATGCACATCCGCGACTCGCTGATCCCGAACTACGCGCAGCTCGTTTACAACGGCTTCTGGTTCGCCCCCGAGCGCGAGGCGATCCAGGCGCTGGTCACCGAGACCCAGAAAACCGTCTCCGGCGAAGTGCGCCTCAAGCTCTACAAGGGCAACGTCATGCAAGCCGGCCGCCGCTCGCCGCACAGCATGTATTCCGAAGCCGTCGCCACCATGGAAGGCGGCCAGGAGGAAGCCTACAACCAGGACGACGCCACCGGCTTCATCGCCCTCAACGCCCTGCGCCTCAAGGCCAGCGCGCGGCAGGCGAAGTGATCATGGTGCCTGCTGCAACTCTTCCAAAACCTTCTCCCACCCGCGGAGCCGGTATTTGCGGCAGGTTTCACCGATCATTTGCAAGTCCACCTCGGGATTGCGTCGCAGGAGTTCCACAATGTCGGCAAGGGACTTCCAGCCGCCTGCATACAGCTTGAGAGCCACAAGCTGGGGGATCGGCATGATTCGCAAGGCTCCACCCGGCCGCATGCGGATGTCCTCGCCAGCCAGCGCGTCGCGGATCGCCGCAGGAAACCGGTTTCCGAAATTGACGATCTGAACCAGCCCGAAGGCCCCGGACACATCGATCACTCCGCCCAGCGGATCGTCTCCGTCCGGCTCGTGAAATTCCGCGGTGTATCCGGCGGCGCGCAGCAAGTCCAAGAGCCCGCGCATCTTTCCGGCGTCGGCATCCACGCCCAAATCGACATCACGCGTGGCCCGCACATAACGATGGGCGGCAAGCGCGGCGGCACCGATCACCACCACCGGCAAACCTTCCGCCAACAGCAACGCGGCGATGCGTTCCGCCTCCTTCAGATTCTGGTCGCTGTCAGCATGCACGGTTCACTTGTCCTTGGGGATCGGTCGAATCGCGGAAAAGCGCCTGCCCAGCGAGAGCGCGGCCCTGACACGCTCCTCCACTGTCATTTTCGCGACCCGCTTGATTTCCGCGCGCAATGCCGAATCCGCGCAAGCGCTGCGGCGGGCTTGCGGCATACCGGGACTGGCATCGGTCATGGCCACACATTCCCCAAGAGCGCCGCGCATGGCAACTCCCAATCCGCGGCAGGCGAAGTGTGACAGCTCAGTTTCCTTTCAGCATTCCAGCCATGGCCTCACCCATGGCGAGTCCCACGTTCATGTAGGTCTTGGCATTGCCGCCGTAGTGGCCGTTCGAGGCGCCGCCCATACTCAGCGGGTGCGCGTAAACGGTGGCGACACTGCCCTTGAAGTCCGGGTATTTGCCGCTGTTGCCGTCCACGGCCATCATGGCGTCGAGGATCAGCTTGTCGTTGCCTTGGGCGTCTTCCTTGGCGGTCTGGCCGAGTGTGGCGCAGACGAACTTCGCGTTGGGCGCGTTGAAGTCCTTGCGCAGTGCGGCGATCAGGTTGACGAGATTTTTCTCGTAGCGGCTGGCGAGCCCTTCGTCGTAGCGGTCCTTGTCGCCCTGCCACCAGAAGAAGCCGGCCACCTCATACTTCGTCGCACCGGGATAATAGGTGTCGAGTTCCTCCAGCACCTTCTTGGCATTGGCGACGTCGTCGTCGTATTGCTTGCCGGCATACCAGCCGATGGGCTCGGGCTTGCTGCCTTTCTCCCATTTCATCGGGGACTCCTTGTAGCCGGCGTAAACCCAGGTTTTCTCCTCCTTGGTCTTGGAGTCCATGCCGGTGAACTCGAAACTCTCGCTTCCCGGCGGCAGCAGGTCCCAGCCGAGGCTGCGGTTGCCGATGCAGCTCTTGAGAATGAGGACCGGCTCGTCGAGCGCATTGCCGACGTGGTGACCGATGCCGATTTCCGGGCCGATCGCCTTGCCCTTGATGGTCATCCACTCGTTGTTGAAGACACGCATGCCACCGCCGCGGCCGACCATGACGCGCACGTTGCGCACGTCCTGGCGCTCGGTCCAGTTGCCGGCGTCGTCCACCAGGAACGGATACAGGTTTTCCTGTTTCACGGCGTGTTCGAGCGACCCCTCCTTGTCGCCGGCGACCTTGCCGAAGCCGACCATGTTCGATTGACCCATCAGGATGAACACCTTGACGGGCTTGGACATGTCGGCGGGTTTGCCGTCCGGGTCCGGCAGGTCGGCGGCCCGCACGGACGATGTGGCGGCGATCGCCAGGCCGCACAACGCGGCGAGAAATTTCGGGGTCTGTTTCATAGCCCCAAAGATACGCCGCGCCGCTTTGGTTTTTTACAGAGGCGCACCAGGCATTCCGCGCTGTCCCTGAAAATCCTTGCCTCCCGCGTCCACCTCCGCGAGTTTTCCGCCCGCTCCGCCCGCCGCGGAGACCGGCCGTCGTTCACCACACTGCCTGCTCCCACCATGTCCAGCGCCAGTTCCCCAGCCCTCGATTTCGCCAGCTCGCCGATCAACCAAGCGCTCACACCGGAGCGGAAAATCGAGCTGTTCACCCAAATGGTCCGCATCCGCCGCTTCGAGCAGGTGTCGCTCAAATACTATCAGGGCGGAAAAATCGGCGGCTTCCTCCACCTCTACATCGGTCAGGAATCCGTCGCCGTCGGCACCATTTCGCTGGCCGGAACGGACGACCACTTCATCACCGCCTACCGCGACCACGGCCACGCGCTCGCCGTCGGCATGGGCATGAACGAATGCATGGCGGAAATGTACGGCAAGCAGACCGGCTGCTCGAAGGGTAAGGGAGGCTCGATGCACTTCTTCGCGCCCGACAAGAATTTCTGGGGTGGCCACGGCATCGTCGGCGGCCAGACGCCGCTCGGTCTCGGCCTCGCCTACGGTCTGAAATACCTCGGCAAGGAAGGCTGCTGCCTCTGCTTCCTCGGCGACGGCGCGGTGAACCAGGGCGCCTTCCACGAATCGCTCAACCTCGCCGCCCTGTTCGAGATCCCGGTCGTTTACGTCATCGAGAACAACGGCTACTCGATGGGCACCTCCCAAAAACGCTCGTCCGCCTACCGCGGTTGCCTCGCCCAGCGCGCCGAGGCCTACGACATGGAATGGGACGTCATCGACGGCTCCGACATCTTCGAGGTCCGCGCCAAGACCCACATCGCCATGGAGCGCGCCCGCAAGGAGCACAAGCCGACCCTGCTCGAAATCGACACCTACCGCTACTACGGCCACAGTATCGCCGACGCCAATCACAAGAAATACCGCACTCCCGAGGAGATCGAGCACTACAAGAAAAACCACGATCCCATTTCCGTCTTCCAGCGCAAGCTGATTGCCGAGGGCGTGCTCACCGAGGAAAAAGCCGCGGAAATCAACAGCGCCGCCCGTGACGAAGCCATGGCCGCGGTGAAATTCGCCGAGGAATCGCCCGCGCCCACCATCGCCGACATCAGCACCGACGTTTACTGGGAAACCGACAACCAGACCGAAGCCTCGAAGATCGGCCGCCATTTCTTCGACACCTGAGCCATTCATCCGTCATGTCCCGCACACTCACCTACCGTGAAGCCATCCGCGAAGGCCTCGATGAGGAACTCGCCCGCGATCCCAACGTCGTCGTCATGGGCGAGGAAGTCGCCCAATACAACGGCGCCTACAAGGTCACCGAAGGCCTTTGGAAAAAATGGGGCGACAAGCGCATCGTCGATACCCCCATCTCCGAGGCCGGTTTCATCGGCATGGGCATCGGAGCCTCCATGCTCGGCGTGCGCCCGGTGATGGAGCTGATGTTCTGGTCGTTCCACTCCGTCGCCTTCGACCAGCTCGTCAACAACGCCGCCTGCGTCCGCTACATGTCCGGCGGTCTTTGCAACTGCCCCATCGTCGTCCGCGGTCCGGCCAACGGCGGCACCGGCGTGGGTGCCACCCACTCGCATATCCCGGAAGGCCTCTTCGCCGCGTTTCCCGGATTGAAAGTTTGCGCACCCGCCACCCCGGCGGACGCCAAGGGCCTGATCAAAGCCGCCATCCGCGACAACGACCCCGCCTATTTCATGGAAAACACCCTACTCTATGGCAATTCCGGCGAAGT
>DATISV010000036.1:0-2752 GCA_035468505.1 Luteolibacter sp.
CCGAAGTCATCCATCACAACGACCGCATCGCGGCCATCGCGGAAAGTTATGCAAAAAACGAACACGCCTTCTTCATCGGCCGCGGTCCGATGTTCCCGGTCGCTCTTGAAGGCGCGCTCAAGTTGAAGGAAATCTCCTACATCCACGCCGAGGGCTATCACGCCGCGGAGTTGAAGCACGGGCCGATCGCGTTGCTGGAAAAAGACACGCCCGTCATCGCCATCGCCTGCGACATCCCCGGCAAGGACAAGACGCTCGGCAATGTCGAGGAATGCCGCGCCCGCGGCGCGCGCATCCTCGGCCTCGTCACCGATGGCGACGACGAGGCCGCCGCGCACATGCACGACTTCATCCCCATCCCGCGATGCCACCCGCTCGTCGCCACCATCCCCGCCGCCGTGGCCCTGCAGCTATTCGCCTACCACATCGCGCGCCTCCGCGGCTGCGAGATCGACCAGCCGCGCAACCTCGCCAAAAGCGTGACGGTGGAGTGAGGTGATAGGATTCGCTGATGAAATATGCGGAAATTTGACGGTTGACTTGGATCTTTCGGTTTGGTTAAACGCCGACGCTATGAAAAACCTATCCCTACTCCTGCTAAGCATGTCCGTGCCGGTTTTCGCAGGCACGTCAGCCAAGGAAGTCATTCCACCGCCACCCGCACCGGAACCCTGCCTCTTCACTTGGTTCGTCGGCGGATCCGTTGGGTATCTGACGGAATTCGAAGAACCCATGTATCACCTCCATGTCGGAACCGATACCTGTTGGAATATCGGTGGCTGGGATGTCGCGCTGTTCGCTGAAATCGGGTACACCGAGAAGGACGATTCCTGGAGCAGTCGGGGTGGAAATACGACCCTTCCTCCCAATTTGGAGGACTTCGATGGAGATTTGGACGATATTGAGGATTTTCTGGATGGGTTCGCCGCGGCCGGATTCGGCAGTTCGGGCTACGATCTGGACATCATGCCGATCACTTTCAACGCCAAGCTTGAAAGACCGCTCACCAGCAACCTCAGCGCCTATTTCGGAGGCGGTCTCGGTATGGCATTGGTTGACTTCAGTGCCGATGCCGGTCCTTTCGATTTCGATGACAAGGACTGGGTGTTCGTCGGTCAGCTGTTCGCCGGCTTGAACTACAATTTCACACCGTCGTGTGAAATGTATGGCGGGGTCCGCTGGATTTACCTCGACGACGCGGATCTCAGTGATGGAGGTGCCGATCTCGATCTCGACCTCGACGACGATTTCCTCTTCGAAATCGGGGCGAGGTACAACTTCTGAGAAGCGATTCGCCACTGCTGCGATTCCAGCCGCCCGGAGCGATCCGGGCGGTTTTTTCGTCCCTTGATGCGCCGCGAAAATTCGGATCGACGCCGGGGCGGGGATTTCAAGAATCGGGGCATGGCCGCGCGCGAAGACCTCAAGAACCTGTCATTGCTGGGAAAACCGGACAGCCGTCTGCCCGCCTCTCCGGAGGAGGCGAAGCTGGAGGTGTTTCCCAACCAACTGCCCGGCCGGCGCTATTGGGTGACGCTGAATTGCCCGGAGTTTTCCTCGCTGTGCCCGGTGACCGGTCAGCCAGACAGCGCACGCGTCGTGATCCGCTACGTGCCGGGCGAGACCATTGTGGAAACCAAGAGCCTCAAGTTTTATCTCGCCTCGTTCCGCAACCAACCGGCGTTCAACGAGGAAATCGTCAACCGCATCCTCGACGATCTGATCGCCGCGTTGAAACCGCAGGAATTGGTGGTGCGCGGCGAGTTCGCGCCGCGCGGCGGCATCCAGTTGACCACCGAGGCGACCTATCCGGAAAAGGCATGAAGGTCTGCGTGCTTCTCAGCGGCGGCATGGATTCGGTGGTGGCGTTTTATGATGCGCTCCGCTTCAACGAGGTCGTGGCTTGCCTGTCGTTCGATTAAGGTTCCAAGCACAACGCGCGGGAGATTCCTTTCGCCAAACTTCACGCGGAGCGCAGCCGGGTGCCGCACCACACGATCCGGCTCGATTTCATCGACCGCTTGTTCCAGTCCGACCTGTTGAAATCCGGCGGCGACATTCCCGACGGCCACTACGCCGAGGAATCGATGAAACAAACCGTCGTGCCCTTCCGCAATGGCATCATGCTCTCGATCGCCACCGGTTTCGCGGAGAGCATCGGCGCCGGAGCGGTGGTGATCGCCGCGCACTCGGGCGACCACGCGATTTACCCCGACTGCCGCGAGCCGTTCATGGAATCGATGGCCACCGCGATGGTGCGCGGGACCTACGCGAACATCCACTTGTCACGGCCGTTCATCGACATGGACAAGACCGCCATCGTCCGCCGCGGCACGGAACTCGGCGTCGATTTCGCCAAAACGTGGTCGTGCTACAAGGGCGGCGAAATCCACTGCGGCACCTGCGGCACCTGCGTCGAGCGCCGCGAGGCGTTCCAGCTTGCCGGAGTGGATGATCCGACCGTTTATCGCCAAACCCCGCCGCTGCCTGCGCTCAGAGACCAGAAACCAGAGACCAGAGACCAGACGAAGAATTGAGCATGCTTGGAGGGGAGCGCTTTTCATGCGCTCTTCTCTGGGTTCTGGACTCTGGTCTCTGGTTTCTCCAACCTCCACCCATGCCCGCATCTCACGAAAAACTCCCTCTCGCCGCCACGGACGTGGCGGCGGACAAGCAGCGGCTGCTCCGCCAGCTCTTTCCCGAGGTCTTCACCGAGACCGCGGATGAGAACGGCGCGGACCGGCTTGCGCTG